>JAYVVO010000188.1:0-1815 GCA_043786955.1 Saprospiraceae bacterium | reverse complement strand
CTTCGCCTTCCTAAAACCATAATTTCCGAATACCGTGACACAAAAAACTTTTACTATAAATTTTTAATTGTCGTTTATTTAATAACAACTACTTATGTACTCAAAGTTAAATAAAAATTCGGATTTAGCAACCTTTAATTTTAAAACTTTTCACTTTTCATTTTAACATTAATTTCTGACACTCGCACCAAACTGCGTCTCAAAAACTTTTTGAAGTGCACTCATCATACTGTCAATTTCAGAATCGTTCATCGTTTTTTCGGCATCTTCAAAAATAAAACTGAGTGCGTACGATTTTTTTCCTGCGCCAAGTTTTGTCTCATCTTCAAAAACATCGAAGAGGTTAATTGCTTTAAGGCGTTTTTTTTCTGTTTTGCGTGCTGCTTGAGCAAGTGAATTATAAGTGATTTTTTTATCGAGTGTCAGTGCTAAATCGCGTCGAACAGTTGGAAAACGACTAATAGCTGCAAACGACGTGGTATTTGGTTTTATACTTTGCAAAATTGTATCCCACGAAAAATCAGCAAAGAAAATACTGCTTTTAACATCAAACTTTTTAGATAAGTGTGGCGCGACTTTACCAAATTCAACCAAAACAGAATTGCCGCGATGATATTCCACGCCGTATTCAAAAATGCCATCGGTTAAAACAGTTTCTTGATATTGATGCACGTTCAATCTGCCTAAAACGTTATTCACATAACTTTTAAGTAGGAAAAAATCTGTCGGCGTATTGTATTGCGGCATCCAAGACTCGACGGCGCGCTTGCCTGTGAGTGTAAGCGATAAATGGCGCGATTCATTAAATTTTTCGCCCTCTTTTGAATATGTTTTACCAAATTCAAAAAGTTTTAAGTCGTTCGCTTGTCGGTTTTGGTTTTCAGTCACCATTTTTAGTGCTGACATCAGCATCGTTGGTCGCAAAATATCGAGATGCACGTTGGCTGAATTGGCAAGATAAACCAAATTTTCTTCTGAAAATCCGAGATTTTGAATTGCTTGTTGCGCAGTAGTTAAACTCAAACCCATGCACTCATTAAAACCTTGCGCTGAAAGATAATCTGAAATTTTATCCTGAATGTGCAGCGTTTCAATAGTAGGCGAAGCAACCATCGCAGTGCGCATTGTTTGAGGCAGCGGCACGTTATTAAATCCGTGAATGCGCAAAATTTCTTCAATCACGTCAATTTCTCGAATAACATCGGGTTTGTTGGTTGGTACGCGGATAATACAAAAATCTTTTTCGCGCAAAAGAATAGGCATTTGCAAAGCGTCGAGAATGGCGTGTAAGCGTTCAGGCTTGAACTGCTCGCCTATAACTTCGTCGACACGCGAATAACGGAGCGTAATTTCAGGCGATTTTATCGCGTTTGGATAAATATCTACAATTTCAGAAGCCATTGTGCCACCCGCATACTCTTTTATCAGTAAAGCTGCCCGTTTTAAAGCGTATAAAGTATTGTTCGGGTCAGTGCCTTTTTCAAAAGTTTTCGCAGCATCGGTGCGCGTGTTGTGTCGGAAAGAAGTTTGGCGCAAACGTTTACCATTAAAATACGCCGATTCCAGAAATATGCGCGTTGTTGTCGGCGAAACGCCTTCATACGGATTTCCGATAACACCTGCAATGCACAAGCCGTTGCGCTTGGCATCGCAAATCATTAAATCTGAAGCATCAAGTTTAAATTTCACGTATTCACCCGAATCATTTTTTTTGAGCGACGTAAATTCTGTTCCTGTTGCGAGCAAACCCACAATTAGTTTTTTACCCGAAATTTTATCGTAATCGTAAGCATGGAGCGGTTGACCACATTCGTG
>JAYVVO010000187.1:0-1815 GCA_043786955.1 Saprospiraceae bacterium | reverse complement strand
TAGTTTTTTTCATTTTCTTCGGCACCATTTTATCTGTACCCATTTTTTCCATTTTATCAGTCGCCATTTTGTCTGTACCCATTTTATCGGTGCTCAATTTATTGGTTGTAGGAGCAGTTTGAGCAGATACCCGTTGTGTAGAGATGACACTGAACAAGGTTACGATGGCAAACATTTTTACGAATTTCATACTAAAAATTTAATATTTTAAAATTAAATTAATGCTTTATTGCATCAACAGTACAAAGTTGAGGATTAGTTTTCACAGAAAAATCATAGCAAATTATTTAGTTTAAATTTTCATTCTTTGAATCTTTTAAACTATGGAACTCGTTTTGGAAAGTATTAAATAATCAATTTTAAACAGTTTAACATGTACGATGAATCTTCAGTAGCATTTATAGGGATGTTTACCGCCTTATTTCCTTTTATTTCTATATTGTCCATCCTAATAATTGCCGCAACTTGGAAACTTTATCTAAAAGCTGGACAACCAGGTTGGGCAGCGATAATCCCAATTTATACTAATATCATTGCTTTAAAAATTGGTAAAAAACCGGAATGGTGGGTTTTGCTAATGTTAATTCCTTACGTCGGATTTATTTGGTGGATTTGGTCAATTAATCGTTTTGTAAAAGCTTATGGTAAAGACACAGGATGGACGGTTGGCTGTTTGCTTCTACCATTTATCTTTTATCCTATCATGGCATGGAGCAAAAACATTCATTATATTGGTAACGGTGATGTTTTAAACAGTCCACACGATCCAACTGCCTTAGATAGTTTTGACAATTTCGGAAAATAAAAACCTTTTCTTGGATTAATACATATTCATTCGCGCACGCACAGAAGAACTGAACAGCAAATAAACTTTGCGTTTGTCACTCACGCGAATGCGCTCGTTGCGAACGCGATCTGCGTTCGCTTGCTTTATTTTTTTGAAAAGATTGATATAATATACGTACGCCAAATAGACGCCGAAGCGCGCAGCGTGTGGTAAAAGTTTGATGCCTTCTAAACCGTGATCGAAATCGGCTTTAATATCGGCTTCGATGTTGCGTTTTTGTTCGTTATCGAAATGCACAAAGTCAACACCTGGAAAATATACGCGACCGCGCTCGGCGAAATCACTTTTCATATCGCGGAGGAAATTTATTTTTTGAAAAGCAGAACCTAACGCACACGCCGATGCTTTGAGCGATTGGTATTGCGCGTCGTTGCGCTCGGTGAAAACGCGCAAACACATTAAGCCAACAACTTCCGCAGAGCCATAAATATATTGCTTGTATAAATCGTCGTGGTAGTTGCTAAAGTGCAAATCCATTTCCATTGAGTCTAAAAAAGCGTCTATGAGTTCGCGCTCGATGTTGTAAGCATTCACGACTTCTTGAAAAGATTGTAAAACAGGATTGAGCGAAATTTTTTCATCAATCGCCTGATAAGTTTCAGTGCGAAAACGCTTTAATAATGCCGCTTTATCGTGGTTGTGGAATGTATCAACAATCTCATCGGCGAATCGGACAAAACCATATACAGCATAAATTGGTCCGCGCAATTTTTTATCGAACACGCGAATACCCATCGAGAACGACGTTGAATAACGCTTCGTAATGTGCGCGCTACACTCTTGACAAACGTTGCTGTATAATTGAAGCTGATTCAGCATTTACTCTTTTAAAAAAATCTGTGTATAAATAATAAATAAACGTCGAATTTGTTTAAATTTTAGGATATTATTCGTTCTATTTTTTTTTAAACCATTTTAAATTGCTTAATAATGTCATCCGCAGCAACTTTACCAGAAATGATAGACGG
>JAYVVO010000186.1:0-1818 GCA_043786955.1 Saprospiraceae bacterium | reverse complement strand
TCATTAAAATTTCTTGTTCATTGCGTAAATCGAGTTTACCTTCCATCTGCAATTTGGCTGCGCCGCCCGCTACCATTAAAATAATTTTTTTGAAATCTTTAACAGCCGCCATTTCGTTACCATATTTTCCATTTGGTTTTTCGAACGAAGGCATAGATGCTAATTCTTTTTGTACTGCCCAAGCGGGTCCTACAATATCAATTCCACCTTTCATTGCGCGTTTTAGCAACATATCAACGCTGAGTAAGCGATTAATTTCGTTCGTACCTTCGTAAATTCTGTTGATGCGCGAATCGCGATACGCACGCGCCGCGCCTAATTCTTCGCTATAACCCATGCCACCGTGAATCTGCACGTTCTCATCGGCGCAATAGTCCAACACTTCTGAACCACCAAATTTTAAAAGCGAACATTCAATCGCGTATTCTTCCGCAGCTTCTAAAGTTGCTTCTGCATACGTTTTGCCTTGTTCCTTTACTTTAAGAATATGCTCTTGAATAAGGTGCGATGTACGATATTGCGCGGCGTCGAAACAAAAAACGCGCATCGCCATCTCTGCCAATTTATATTGAATGGCACCGAAAGAAGCAATCGGCACTTTAAATTGTTCACGTGTGTTGGCGTAGTGCGCAGACATTCCAATTAATCCTTTACTACCACCAGAACTTAATGCGCCTAATTTGAAACGACCGATATTTAAAACGTTAAACGCAATGAGATGTCCTTTTCCGATTTGACCTAAAACATTTTCGATGGGAACGTGTACGTTTTCAAAAAATACTTGGCACGTACTCGAACCTTTAATACCGAGTTTATCTTCTTCCGCACCAAGCGTTACGCCAGGCGCGTGTCTATCAACAATAATTCCTGTGAATTTATCGCCGTCAATTTTAGCAAACACGATAAAAATATCTGCCCAACCGCCGTTTGAAATCCACATTTTTTGTCCATTAATGATATAGCTTTTTCCATCAGGACTTAAATCGGCGCGCGTTTTTGCGGCTAACGAATCGGAACCGGAAGTTGGTTCTGTCAAACAATAGGCGCAAACAACTTTAGCTGTAATTAAATCAGGCAAGTATTTATTTTTTTGAGCTTCTGTTCCAAAATAAAAAATAGGCAACATCCCTATACCTGTCTGAACAGCAAACGTTACACCGAAACCACCAGTTGCACCGAGCAAATCGCAGATTAAAGTGTTTGTGTTCGTATCCATGGCAGAGCCACCATATTGTTCCGGCATGTGCGTGCCGAGCAAACCCAAATCGCCCATTTGGCGCAACAACCCAACAGCCAAACCGTCTTCGCGTTTTTCCAATCTCTCTTTTAAAGGATTCAAATCGTTTTTGAGAAAATCATTTATCATTCCTTTCACCATCAATTGTTCTTCGTTGAACTCTTCTGGAATGAAAATATCGTCGGTTGTTGAATCGGTTATGATGAACGCACCACCCTTCAGTGCTGATTTTTTTTCAATAAGCTCTGTCATACAATGAGAATTTAAAACTGTTTATTATTAAATTTTTAGAATTAGCGAATTTTCGCTAAAGATAATATCCTTAACGTTTTCTATGCAAATTATGTGCGTGATTTTTAAAGTTTTTTTTAATTTTATTTTCTGTTTAAAATTTACAGAAGTTTTTCGCCCGCAAAAAAAATAGGCACAAAATGTATTTTACCTTCGATGCCGAATTTTGCTTGAGAAAAAACTATAGCCTTTTCAATGTGCTGATTATTTTCTAAAAGGAAATGCAAACTCTTAAGTGAACCGCTTTTACCTGCTTTTACTTCTACAGGAATAATTTTTTGTGCTTCTAT
>JAYVVO010000185.1:0-1818 GCA_043786955.1 Saprospiraceae bacterium | reverse complement strand
GGTTTTTGTTGCAGCAATTGCGCATTCGCTTTTTCATAATCTGCATCCGAGACAATACCATCGGTGTGTAATTGTTTTTGTCGCGCAAAATCGCGCTCACCCAGTTCAAGTTCTTTGGTTTGAATGAATTTTTGCGCTTGCAAATTGGCATTAAGCTTTTTGCCATTTTCAATTTGAGTCGTCAAAAATTGTATTTTAGTAAGTACACCATTGCGCGCTAAATAATAGTTGTAATCTTTTAAGTTTTGCGAGTAAGTTGAGTATAAATTTTGCAAAGTACCTAATTTAAAATGTGCACTCGGCATATCCGTTTTGTTTTCTCTATTAAGGTGTTGCTCTAAAGTCAAAACATCGCGCCAATGGGCAGTGTTTTCCAAAACACAGAGTAAATCGTTGATTTTAACAGCCGCATTATTTTTTACCAGCAAAACCGAAACCTTACTGTTGTTTTTCGATACCACTCGAATTGGTGGATTTTCTGTGGTTAAAATAACTTTGGCTACAACAACATCGGGATATTTGATAAAATACGCCATAACAATTAAAACAATTAACGCTGTTGCAATAACTGAAATGCCATAACGCAAAAACCAACTTGGTGGTGCGCCAATAAATTGTAGGGCTTCTTCGCGTTCGTTAATAGCAAGTTGATCATTATTATTTAATTGTGTTATTGACATTTTTTAAGTATTGCTGGGTTTTATATAGTTTAAATACAAAATCATAAATTAGCATCTCATAAGTTCTTTGTCTCGACTTGAAAATTCTGTTAAACATCATGTGGATATAACTTTCTACCAATATATCAATTTGCTCTGAGTTGTTACTACAAGCGCAAATAATTTTTTTTGCAATTTTTGTTATTTCTTCATCTTCACTCTCAATTCTATTTTTTAGAAAAGTATCATCATGACTTGTTTCTCTTCCTAAAACTATTTTAATCTGATTTTCAAAACTTGAGTATTTGTCATTAATTTTTTTTCTTAAGTATTTATTAATTCCAAACTCTTTAGCAAAATTAGACTTCATTTTTTCTATTAAAGCTGTTTTCCTATCTAATTGATAATCAAATGAAATTAATAAATTGTCTATTGCTAAAATAGAATAAAGCCATCTTTTATCAGAATCAAAGTCATCTAAAAATTTTAAAAAGCTAATATCTCTTTTACTATCAAGAAAAAACAAAGTCTCTGACAATTCCATGGTTTCAAATCCATATCTTTCAAATTCCCTTTCGTAAGTATCTAACTGAATTTTCCAAATTAATTTTTGTTGTAAAGGTACTGATAAAAAAAAATAAAAAAGTCGAATTAATTCATTGAGAACTTGTGGCTTTTTTAAATGAAATCTGACTCTTAAATGATTTTTAGGGTCTGAATACCTAATATAAAACCATTTATCAATCCATAATTTTTCTGCTTTAAACAATCTAAATTTCTATCAACAAACTCAAATGCGCGTTGTGTATAAGTTTGAAAAAAATTTAAATCATTCCCACCAATAATACCTGCGTTAATGGCTGTAAAATCTTTTCTGATTTTATAGGCTTTGAAAATTTCTGAAGGAATAAAACTAAAATTCTTTTCAATTGCCACCATCATTTCACTATACCAAGGATAATCTAAATCAATATTTTGAACTATTAAAGGTTTTTGATGAAACGAGGTATTGCCAAGTTTTTTCCAAATAAAAATGTCACCATCAATGTGTAAAAAAGGTTCAGTTTGAATTTGATACGCTTTAATTTTGCCAATTGCCCAAAGTTCAGGATGGTATCCATTCAATTCATCTAAACAAACCGAAACAGAAGAATAAGGC
>JAYVVO010000184.1:0-1821 GCA_043786955.1 Saprospiraceae bacterium | reverse complement strand
TCAAAATTACGCCGTTAAATTTAATTATAATAGCAAAATGAAAAAATAATCTCAAATGGTTGACTTTGTTGAGCAGCTTGGCTACTTTCGCTTTGTTATAAATTAACAACGACTTACTAACAATTAAACGAATAAAAAATCAATGACCTATTTAGCAAATCCTAAGCGGTACGACAGCATGGAATACCGCCGTTGCGGAAAAAGCGGAATAAAATTACCCGCTATTTCAATTGGTTTGTGGCATAATTTCGGCGGTATAGATGTTTTTGAAAACTATCGCGATATTTTACGCGTGGCCTTCGATAAAGGCATAACGCATTTCGATTTAGCCAATAATTACGGACCGCCACCTGGTTCAGCCGAAGAAAATTTTGGCGTTATTTTCAAAAAAGATTTTGTGCCCTATCGCGATGAACTCATTATCTCATCGAAGGCAGGTTACGATATGTGGCCTGGTCCGTACGGTGAATGGGGTTCACGAAAATATTTAATTGCCAGTTGCGACCAAAGTTTGAAACGCATGGGGTTAGATTATGTTGATATTTTTTATTCGCATCGTCCTGATCCAAACACACCGTTAGAAGAAACGATGGGCGCTTTAGATAGTATAGTCCGTCAAGGTAAAGCACTTTATGTCGGAATTTCGAGTTATTCTGCTGCCGATACAGAAAAAGCAATTAAAATTTTGCACCAATTAGGCACTCCTTGCCTGATACATCAACCTAAATACTCTATGCTCGATCGTTGGGTGGAAGGTGGATTGATGGATGTTTTAAGAAAAGAAGGCGTAGGCTGTATTCCGTTTTCGCCTTTAGCGCAAGGTTTATTAACCGATAGGTATTTGAAAGGTATTCCAAAAGGTTCGCGGGCTTCATTGCCACATGGCTTTTCAATGTCAAAACAAATTACGCCTGAAGTTATTAATAAATTAGAAAAATTGAATGCTATTGCCTCAGAGCGTGGACAAACATTGGCACAAATGGCGTTGGCATGGTTACTTAAAGATAGTCGAGTAACGTCTGTGCTCATCGGCGCAAGTCATACATCGCAGTTGCTTGATTCTTTAGATTGTTTAAAAAACACACGGTTTGCGCCAGAAGAGTTGACTAAGATTGAGGAGATACTAAAATAAAAAGATTAAAAGCGGCGAAGATTTTATTACCTACGCCGCTTTTACAGAACAAATATTTAAAGCGCGCAATAATTTAATGAACTAAATCGCTTTGACGTACTTGTGGCGTATATAATTGTCCGTCTAAAATAGCGCGCGAAATAACGATGCGCTGAATTTCTGACGTGCCTTCGTAAATCTGCGTAATTTTTGCATCGCGCATCAAACGCTCAACGTGATATTCTTTTACAAAACCATAACCTCCATGAATCTGAATAGCTTCAACTGTGTGTTTCATTGCTACATCAGATGCATAAAGTTTTGCCATGGCTGCTGCTGTATCGTAATTTTGGTGCTCATCTTTTAGAATAGCTGCACGATATACTAAAAGGCGTGCTGCTTCAATTTCAGTTGCCATGTCTGCTAATTTAAAAGCAATCGCTTGATGTTGCGAAATAGGTTTGCCGAATGCCTCGCGTTGTTTGGCATACGCCAACGCCAATTCGAAAGCGCCAGCCGCAATGCCGAGCGCTTGCGCAGCAATACCAATTCTGCCACCCGATAAGGTTTTCATCGCGAATTTAAAACCAAAACCATCGGCACCGATGCGATTTTCTTTCGGTACTTTAACATTCGTGTACATAATACTCGTTGTGTCGCTCGAACGAATACCAAGTTTATCTTCTTTTGCGCCAATAATAACGCCGGGC
>JAYVVO010000183.1:0-14731 GCA_043786955.1 Saprospiraceae bacterium | reverse complement strand
GGCTTCGCCTTCCTAAAACCATAATTTCCGAATACCGTGACACAAAAAACTTTTACTATAAATTTTTAATTGTCGTTTATTTAATAACAACTACTTATCTATTTAGATAGAAAATAAGAATGAAAGGTTTAAATCCAGAAACCCTACATAAATTTGTAGAAATTTTTCAAAACGAGGTATCCAAAATAAAATATGTCTGTTGCGCAACTACCTGTATTATTTAAAAAAATTACGCTTGTTAATAGCTCGAGTGCGATTTCCAGTTTTAAAACTGATCTGCGCATTGATACACACGGCGTTATTTCGGATATTTCTGAAATTATAACACCGCAATCTGGTGATACCATTATAGAAGCTGATAGTTTTTTTGTGAGTATGGGTTGGTTCGATATGGGTTGTTTGCACGGAGATCCAGGTTTTGAGTATCGGGAAGATTTACATTCGCTCACTGATGCAGCAAGACGCGGCGGATTTACTTCACTCGCGCCGTTTCCGAATACAGAACCGACGATTCAAACCAAGACAGATATTTTATATCTAAAGGCGCACGCAAAAAAATCAGGTGTGAATATTTATCCGATTGGAGCAATCACGACCGATATTAATGGGCGCGATTTTACAGAAATGATGGATATGCACACACATGGTGCTGTAGCGTTTAGCGATGGAATGCAGACGATAAAAAATTCGGGTGTGATGATGCGCGCGTTACAATATGTAAAATCTTTCGATGGTTTAATTATCAATGCACCTCTCAACGCCGATTTAGCACAAGGCGGTTCGGTGCATGAAAGTGCTGTATCAGTTAGTCTGGGGCTGACGGGTATTCCAGAAATTGCAGAAACGCTCGCACTTTCGCGCGATATCCAACTTTTAGAATACGCCGATTCGAGATTGCACGTGTATGGCATTAGCGTTGCAACGTCATTAAAAATGATTGAACAAGCGCGCAAAAAAAATCTAAATTTAACCGCCAGCACTTCTGTTTGGCATTTAAATTTTACGGATATGGACGTGCAAGGATTTGATACTAATTTTAAAATTATGCCTCCGCTTCGCAGCGAAAAAGATAAAATAGCACTCATTGATGCCGTCGCCGATGGTACAATTCAATTTCTAACTTCGCTCCACACGCCCATTGATACAGATAATAAAGACACCGAATTTTTAGAAGCTGAATACGGTAATATTAGTTTGCAAACGGCATTTGCTTTGGGTTATCGCGCATTAAAAAATAGGCTTTCGCTCGAAGAATATGTTTCACTTTGGACGACAACGCCACGCAAAGTTTTAAAAATTAAATTACCACAAATTGCTGTAGGTAAAAAAGCAGAACTTACTTTCTTTTCGTTAGAACTTTACACTTTCGTTAAGGAGGATATTGTTTCTAAATCGCACAACACACCTCTCGTTGGCGAAACATTTGAAGTAAAGGTTATTGGAACTTGTAATGGTGAACATTTAAATTTTAATACGCCGCTTTTATAAATTTTTTCAATCATTTTACATTTTTTTCTTGAAAACTGTAAAAATCAACATACTTTTGCGTATACTTCATATTAGTCGTCGGCAAACCTTGCCGACAGTGCTTATGATTTGCGTTAATAGTTGTGCGTGGGCTTAATATATTAAGCCCATGTTTTTTAGATAACAATTTAACTCAAATTCCACATATCGCCCCACAAACGCTGTGCGCCATCAATATAAACTGTTTCACCCGATATGTACCGACTATGAGCCAAAAACAGAACTAACTCTGCGACTTCTTCAACCGTTCCCAAACGGCGCATTGGTATTTTTTCTGAAACGCCTTTTAGTAATTCTGGCGGATAATTTTCTAATCCCGACGATTGAATAATTCCTGGAGCGACGCAATTAATAGCGACACCATTTTTTACCCATTCAACAGCTAAAGTTTTAGTAAAATTCATCACACCTGCCCGCGCCGCCGCCGAATGTGCCATGCCAGGGAATCCGCGATAATTATTCAGAACAATATTTACAATATTACTTTGCGATTGTTTTAAAAAAAAGCGTTTTGCCATCTCTTGCGTGACAAACCAAGTGCCGTTTAAGTTGGTTTCTACTACGGCGCGCCAACCTTTTTCAGTAATAGCTTCTGCTGCCGATGGAAACTGACCGCCTGCATTGTTAATTAAAATGTCGAGTGTGTCTGTTTGCTGGGCTATAAAATCGGCGAGGTGCGAAATGTTTTCAGTTTCACGAATATCTAAACGATACGCTAAAACATTTTTACTTACACTGTGCAGTTTCAAAACTGCTGCTTCCAATTTTTCTATTTTGCGTGAAACAATAAAAACTTTTGCACCTAAGGCAAGTAATTGCCGACTAATTTCTAATCCGATACCCGTTCCGCCACCAGTTACTAATGCGGTTTTACCTTCAAATAAATTTTCTTTGAACATAGTTTTTTATTTCCAATTTTTTATTCCTAATTTTATGAAAAAGTATTTTCCATAAAACTTAAACAAGATAACACGAAACTCTTAATAATTTTCGTTGTTAGTAAAAGAATTAAAAATAAAATATGCCGCGTGCACGCTTTCAATACATAGTCGATTTTTCTATTCCGATGGTAGTGAGTGAAAAATTCTCGTTGCTCATACCCGATCAGCGCGCTATGGTGAATGATTATTTTTTTGATGGCAAACTTTTTAGTTATGCCTTATCGCTCGAAGCAGGAAAACTCTGGGCAGTTTTTATTGCTTCTGATGAAACCGAGGTCATGGAATGGGTAAATGCTTTGCCACTCACGCGTTTTATGCATTACAAAATAAGTACGCTTACCTTTTACAACACCGTTACAGCACACATTCCGAACTTCTCCTTAAATTAATAGGATTATTTAGAAAGCTCGGGAGGCACAATATTGTGCTGCCAAAAACACAATCGCCTGCGATTCCCTTCGCAAAAAAATAAAATTAAAAAAATAAAGAATTAAATTTAAAATTACAAAAGATTTATTTAGTTTTGTATTGTCTTAAATAAAGACAATGTATTCTGATGCATTTAAAGCTCAGGTTCTTTAAGATTTTCAAATAAACCAATTTATTATATTATGGATAGAAGACACGCCATTAAAAATGTTGCACTACTTTTAGGTGGCACATTATCCGTTTCTACGCTTTCTGCTTTAGGACGATGGGAAAGTTCAGATTTTAAGTTATTCAAAACTTCTACTCTTAGTTTGACAGATAGTCAAAGAAAAATTGTTGCTGAAGTTGCTGAATTGATTATTCCGAAAACAAGTACGCCAGGAGCTAAAGACGCAGGTGTTCCTGCTTTCATTGAAATGATGCTCAACGATTGTTACAAATCCCCCGAACAAATTAGCTTCGTTGAGGGTCTCAAAGGTTTGGAAGTACAAAATTTCTTACAAAAAAATGCCGCCGAGCAAACAGAAATTCTTAAAGGAGTGGAAGTGAATACTAAAACTATGAAGAGCGATACTAAAGGTACGCCGTTCTGGAAATTAATGAAAGAGTTAACACTCTTAGGCTATTACACATCGGAGGTCGGCATTAAATCCTCGTTCGATTATGAGCCTATACCAGGTAAATTGGAAAATATTAAAATTAAGCCAGGGCAAAAATCCATTATCTATTAATTTAGTTGATAGTTGTTCGTTGATAGTTTACAAATTTCAACTACTCACAGACGAACAACTATCAACTAACAACTAACAATTAAATTTATGAATTTAAATATAGAAGCAGTTAAAAAAAATACTTACGATGCCATTGTTGTCGGTTCTGGTATGTCGGGCGGAATGGCTGCGAAAGAACTTACCGAAAAAGGTTTGAAAGTTTTAGTGATTGAGCGGGGCAGAGAAGTTAAGCATGTTAAAGATTACGATACAATGTTGAAAAATCCCTGGGAATTTCAGCATCGCGGTAAAGTGCCAAATAAAAGTGCCGAAGAACTTTGGTCAAATAGTCGTTTTTGGGGATTAGCAAACGAAGAAGCAGGCGAATTTTTTACGGACGACAAAGAAAATCCGTTTCTGGAAAAACGACCCTTCGATTGGATTCGAGCTTATCATACGGGGGGAAAATCTATGCAATGGGGAAAACAATCCTACCGTTGGAACAGGGGCGATTATGAAGCGAATGTTAAAGAAGGGATTGGCGTTGATTGGCCTGTACGCTACGATGATATTGCGCCATGGTATAGTTATGTAGAAAAATTTGTAGGAGTTAGTGGTGGAAAAGATGGATTAGATGTATTGCCCGATGGAGAATTTCAGCCTGAAATGCCGATGTATCCACCGGAATTGCTGTTCAAGCAAAAAATGATGGAAAAATTTAATCGTCCTGTTGTGATGGGGCGAGCAGCACATTTAACACAACCCACTGCCGAACAGCTCGCATTAGGTAGAGGTTCTTGTCAATACAGAAATAAATGTTCGCGCGGGTGTCCATATGGTGCATACTATAGTTCACTTTCTGGTTCGTTGGCTGCGGCTGCGAAAACAAATAATATGTCGCTTTTAAACGATACGATTGTAACGGAACTCATCTACGATGATATGAAACAAAAAGTAACGGGCGTAAAGGTGATTAATCAGAAAACGATGCACACCGAAGAATTTTTTGCTAAAGTTATTTTTCTGAATGCTGGCTCAATGAATACTTCTGCTTTAATGCTCCATTCAAAATCAAACCGATTTGCAAATGGTTTCGGTAACGATAGCGATCAAGTTGGAAGAAACGTTATGGATCACCACTTAGGTTCTGGCGCCAGTGCAACCGTTGAAGGCTTTGAAGAAGATTACGTGTTTGGTAACAGACCGAATAATATTTACATTCCGCGGTTTAGAAACTGGGGTTCGGATAAACAAAAATCATTCACACGCGGCTACGGTTATCAAGGAGGTGCAAGCCGTGAAGGTTGGGGTCGTGGAGTAAATCAAGATGGTTTTGGCGCCGCTTTCAAAGAAAGTTTAACACACCCAGGTCAATGGACTTTTGGTTTTGGTGGTTTTGGTGAAATTTTACCGAATCCAAACAATCGCATGTATCTCGATGATACTAAAAAAGATAAATGGGGTATTCCGCTCATCGTATTCGATGCTGCTTTTGGCGAAAACGAACTAGAGCAACGCAAAGATATCGTCAAATCGGGTATTGAAATGCTCGATGCTGCAGGTTTTAAAAATATCAACGGTTACGATAACAAAAAAGTGCATATTGGTCTCGGTATTCACGATATGGGAACAGCGCGGATGGGTCGTGATCCTAAAACGTCAGCTTTGAATAGCTATAATCAGGTACACTCGTGTAAAAATGTTTTTGTGACAGATGGTGCGTTCATGACTTCGTCTTCTTGCGTTAATCCTTCGCTCACTTATATGGCATTTACTGCGCGCGCTGCCGATTACGCCGTTTCTGAACTGAAAAAACAAAATTTAAAATAAATAAATCAATAAATCTTTTAACTAACCTCATGCGTTGAATAAAACTACGAGGTTTAATTTTTTTCGAAACCAGTTTTTTTATGAAAATTTTTTTTATTAAAGCAATATGCTTGTGTTTTCTTTTACAAATTGCTACGGCTATATCTGCACAGCAATTCAAAGTTTTAGTATTAACTAAGACAGAAGGTTTTCAGCACGGTTCAATCGTTGAAGGAACTATTGCCATTAAACAATTAGCTGCGCGCAATGCGTTTACGGTGGATGTAGCAACAGGTTCAAACGCATTGAACGACAAAAACTTAGAGCAATACAGTGCTGTTGTTTTTTTATGCACTACGGGTAATATTTTAGATTCTACGCAGAAAAAAGCGATGGAAAAATTTATTAAATCGGGTAAAGGTTTTGTAGGTGTTCATAGTGCGAGCGATACAGAATACGATTGGGTGTGGTACACGAAAATGGTGGGAATGATGTTTAAAATTCACCCGAAACAGCAAACGGCTTATTTAAATGTTGTTGACGGTAATTTTCCAGGTATGGAGCGGTTCCCTAAAAAATTATTATGGACAGACGAATGGTACGAATTTCAAGAACGTAAATCGGATGATTTAAAATTTTTAGTGACAGTTGATGAAAAATCGTATAACCCAGTAATAAAATGGGGACCTAATAAAGAAGGTAAAGGCATGGGCGATTTTCATCCGATTTCGTGGTACCATAATTACGATGGTGGTCGCGCTTTTTACACCGCATTAGGTCATATTCCAGGTGTTTATTCCGATCAAACTTTTTTAGATCACCTTTATGGTGGAATTTATTGGGCGGCGACGGGAAAAGGTTTGTAATTAATAGTAAACCTGTTAGAATTTCATCGCTTCGCGTGTAACCCTAACAGGTTTTTCTTTAACTTATGCCATAAAAATTTTTACGTACAAATTGCACTTGCCAATCATTTTAAATTCTTACTAATTGCATATTAGTAGTTCAAAGGTTGCTAAATAAACTATTAAAAACTATAAATTACACTATAAAGGACACGCGTATTAGTTGATTGATCAACATTTACTAAAGTGCCAGTAGCAGTTGTAATTGGCAATAAAGCAGTTAAAGTTGTTTCTCCAGAAGCCAAACCCCTTGCACGCTGTACAGAAGTAATTTCCAATTCAATTCCCATAAACATTTTACCTGAACGCAACCCAACGCGCGGCGCAATACGCAACACATTCATCACGTTTGCAAGCGTTCCCTGCTGATACACTGCACCCTTAGAAACTAAAGCATCTTTTAAACCTAAATTAGTGATGTAACCAGCAAATACGCCCCATTCAAAAGCGTTTTTCTTCCCACTCAACTCTATCCAGCCTGAAACAGCATTCATCGGTGTATAAGTAAATTTACCCGTTGTTGAATCTATTGCGGATTCACCATACCCACCCAATAACAAAAAATCAGAAAGGTTTTGACCAAATATAGCTTCTGATTTGAAAGTGATATTGGGCGTTTTGACTGTATAATACAAATTAGCTGAAATGCCGACCGCGCGATCATTTACAGTTGTATTTACAATTTGGTTGTTGGAAGTCACCCAACTCACTGCATTTCGAGGCTTGAGCGATTTAAAATCAACACCGCCTCCAAATATCATATTTCCAGAAGTTTGTTGAAGACCGATATCAATAATGGGAATTAAATCGTTGCGTAAAAAAGGGGTTTGAATGTTCGCAGTCGTCGGAGGGTTAGGACCAAATGAACCATTATCGCGTTCAGTAATTAATGCACCGAAAATTTTTGTATCACCCGTAGTTGTTATTCTAAATTGCGGAAATCGCGAATCACTTATTATAGGAGCACCTACTGCTGCACCAATGATGGCGGGTGCACATTCTGTTACCCAAAACGGATGAAAAAATTGCCCGAAAAGCAATTGTACTTTAGAGTTTGTTAATTGTATATAAGCGTGACGCAAACGCAAACCATTGATATCGCCGTCGGAAGTACCCGCAAATTCAGATTCAATGGCAGCATTTGATTTAAATCCAAAGAACTCTGGACCCGAAGCATTGACACGCAAGCGCGATTTAATCGCTAAAGAATTATATGTGGGTACGGCGTTTTTATCATGTCCGTTAGCATCAGGATCAACTGCGGTGGGTAAAAACATAAAATCCCCTTCGCGCGTCGTATTTGTTTGTCGCGAATCGAAAAAGTATTCCGCGCGGACATATCCTGTCCAAGAAAATTTTACAAGTTGTTTTGTTGTGTCAATCGTGGTTTTTAAAACTGTTGACTGCGCAAAATTATTAGAAGTATTAAATAAAACGCAAACGCAAAACAAGGCAATCGAAGGTAATGAGTTTTTCATAAAAAGACTGAGGATAAATTTTTATGCAAATGTATTAAAAAAATTATTCCTCTACTTATTGCGTCTTATTTTTTTAGAATTAATTTTGAGTAGTCGAAAAAACCAAATTTTCAATATTAAGTTTTCATTAAGTTTTTGTGAGATACCTTTCATGTTGTGACTGAAAAAGAAATGGTGTTTAGACTATAAGTAAGCCTAAACACCATTATCATAAACTTCTAAAAAAATTTTACCTATAAAATTGCGCGGAACAATAAATAAAAAGCACCTGCAAGAATAATAGAAGCTGGCAAAGTAAGTACCCACGCCAAAGCAATATTAGCAATAGTGCCACCTTGCAAATTTTTCACACCTTTCGATGCTACCATTGAACCGGCAATACCCGATGAAAGTACGTGAGTAGTCGAAACGGGCAAACCAAAATAGGATGATAAACCAATAGTTGACGCGGCAACTAATTCTGCAGTAGCGCCTTCGGCAAAAGTCATGTGACGCTTACCAATTTTTTCTCCAATAGTAACAACTATTCGCTTCCAACCAATCATAGTACCTAATCCTAAGGCAATACAAATTAAAAAGACAGCCCAACGTGGTGCGTAATGCGTTAAGACAACTAAGTTGCGCGTTTCTTTTTTGAGTGTATTGCGTGCATTATCGTCTGTGACAATGTTTGGTTCACTTAAAAGTGCTTTCACATTTTTATCTAAAAGACTAAATCGTTTACGAATACTTAAACGCGATTTTACAGTATTAGCCGTTGGCAAATCTGCACGAATGCCTTTAATAACTTCAATCGTTTTTTCAACCTCTAAAGGCGCGTAACTATTATCAACTTGTTTGGGTAAGCTTGCTTCTATTTTTGAAAGCGCCTCACCTGCTTTGTCTGGACTAAAATTTGGACTGAGTGCATTCTCTAAAGGCATAAAGGTCATCAATGCTACCATAATTAAACCAATACCTTTTTGTCCGTCATTAAAGCCGTGGAAAAAACTGACGAGTGTACAAGTAGTTACCAGAAGGGCACGAATCCAAGTCGGTGGTTTAGTTCCAACTTCTGGTTCTTTGAATAATGCTTTTCTATTTTCGCCAGACATAAATGATCGCAAGGCAAACATTAAAACAATAGCCATAGCAAAACCAAAAATGGGAGAAAATAATAAAGCTTGACCGATTTCAAATGCTTTTGCCCAATTCACTGTTTGATGCGTTGTGTTTTCGGGTAAAATGGAATAAACTAATCCCGCACCGATTATTGCGCCTGTAAGTGTGTGTGAACTCGAACACGGAATACCAAAATACCATGTTCCAACATTCCAAACAATAGCCCCAGCCATTACACCTAAAACCATTGCAGCACCATGTGATGGTGTTTGCGACATTAATGCTTCAATAGGTAACAAATTGGCTATTTTCGTCGCAACTTCAAACCCTGCGTAGGAACTAATTAATACGCCAAAGAAATTAAATACGCCTGACCACACAACAGCGAAGGTAGGTTTAAGTGTGTTGGTATAAATTACAGTAGCGACAGCGTTGGCGGTGTCGTGAAAACCGTTTACAAACTCAAAAGCAAATATCATCACCATGCAGATGACGAAAATTATCCCTATCGTACCAGAAAGCCCCATTTAAAAGTTTATTTAAAATTGGTAATGGCGCAAAATTAATACGCGAATCGTTGTTACGGATTGTTTAATGTTAATTTAATATTATTTTTTCTCCAGAGCAGCTTTATATAATTCTTTTTCTGTCACTTTTGTAATTTTCATACCTGATTTTAATTTTCTGGCAATTAAACTATACGGTGCAGATACAATCTCTTCGCCTTCATTCACGCCAGAAAGAATTTGGATGAACCCATTGTCTTGAATACCCGTAACGACTTTAGCCATCCGCACTGAATCTTTTGAGACCACAAAAACAACTTCATTGACCGCTTTATTGGCACCACTTTTAACAACAGCTAAATTTTGTGTGTCGTCCGATTTAGCTTTTTTTAAATCGGCATCTTCCTCACGCGTCGTTATGGCTTGCAACGGAACACTCAAAGTATTTTGCGCAACATTTGTGTGAATGTCAACATTGCCAGACATTCCAGGACGAAAGGGTGGACGACCATTGCGGAATAAATCAGCATAAGAAGTAGCATCAATTCTGATTTTAGCGACAAAATTCGTCGCTTGGTCAGTCGTTAAGTTTACTGCCCCAGTTGTTGTAAAAGCATTTTCGGCAGTGTTAGCGATTTCTGTCAGTCTTCCTGTAAATTTTCTTTTTGGAAAAGCGTCTACCGTAATTTCAGCTTCGTTACCGACAGCGATTCGCAAAATATCGTTTTCTGAAACGTTTACTTGCACTTCCATCGCGTTTAAATTAGCGACGCGCAAAATTTCTGTTCCCGACATCTGCGCTGTACCAACCACGCGCTCACCTTTTTCGACACTGCGTTTAGTGATGATACCATCAACAGGCGAATAAATAGAGGTTTTATTTAAACTTGTGCGCAACTCTTTGAGGGATGCTTCAGAACTATTTAAATTATATTTAGCAGCATCCGCCGATTTTTCTTGGGTCGTAATGTCTGTAAAGGCAGATTTTAATTGTGCTTGAACAGCTCGCAGTGAAGCTTCTTGTTGTTTGAATGAGGCTTGCGCGTTTTCAAATTCGGCATCGGATATAATACCGTCTCGGTGTAATTGATCATTGCGTTTAAAACTTGCGCGCGCATTGTCGAGTTGTGACTGCGATTGTTCGAGTTGCGCTTGCACTTGCGCTTGCCTGCCGCGAACACTTTCTATATTAGAAACTGCATTTGCGTATTGCGCCGCCGACGCACTCACGCCCGCTTCACCACGTGCAACTTGACTTTTATAAATGTCGGCATTGACGCGGCATAAAAGTTGACCCGCTCTTACAGAATCACCTTCTTTTACTAACATTTCAATAATTTCGCCCGAAACATCGGAACTTATTTTAACTTCTTTTTCAGGAAATATGCGTCCACTCGCAGATACGCTCTCTTGAATGGTGCGGCGTGTTACTTTGTCGGCAACAACTTTTTCGCCTTTTTCACCTTTCTTGCCAAAAGCTATCGCTGCTGCGCCTAAAATAATTACAGCACCTGCTAACCACCAAATCAAGCGGTTATTTTTTTTCGTTTTTTTTACTGTAGAACTCATTTTAATAATGGTTAATGTTTTATGATTAATGGTTGACTGGTTTCTTCAACAACTAAACTGTAAACCTTTGATTCAATTTTTTTATCTTATTGCTTATTCCTATCTACTTTTAATTCAAATCGTTATTACTTATTCACTGTTCCATAAAACCTATTCCCAGTTACTTATTCCCTAATGTGAGTTGCTTACCTTCATAAAACTCTACAATTTTTTGTTTGAATAAATAATCGAACTTAGCAACCGTTACATCGCGTTCGGCTGTGTCTAAAGTACTTTTCGATTGTGAAATTTCAAAAGTGTTCGATGCCCCAATAGCTAATTTTTTTTCTAAGGCTTCATACGCTAATTTTTGTGCGGAGAAAACTTTTACTGCTACAGCATATTGTTTTTTGGCTGCAATTAAATTGGTTAATGATGTTTGCACGTCGCTCCGAAGTTGTAATTTTGCTTTATCGAAAGCGATTGTCTGATTATCAATCACCAACTTTTGACGTTGGACGGCAATTTGCTGCGAAAATCCGTTTAAAATCGGAATACTTAATCTTAAACCTACACTCTGACCAAAATTATTACTGAACTGATCGAAGTAGGGTGTAGTGGGTGAATTTATAATACCCGCTTGTTTAAAAATAACATCGGTTGATACGTTATTTATGACAACAGTTTGCTTAACATCCGTTGAAGTAACAGTACCTTTAGTAAAATCTTTAATCGCATTCGAATAGTTTGATGCCAAACTCCCAAAACCATTTAACGAAGGCAGTAATGCCGATTGCGATATTTTTAAACCAAACTCCGCACTTTTAATCCGCATTTCTGCCGCTTTAATATTAGGTTGCGCCACTAAAGCTTCCGTGTAAACGCTTCCTAAATTTCCGATGATCGGCATTTGGTCGGGTACTTCTAAAATAGGTTTTTCGATATTGAAAACCATATCAGTTGGTAACTCTAATAAATTGCGCAGGTTTAAATAACCTAAAGCCACGTTGTTTTCTGCGATGACCGTTTGTTGTTCGCTTTTCGCAACGGTTACTTGTGCATCAAGTCGCGAAGTGGCAGGCAAAGAACCTGCTTTAATCTGTTTTTCAATTTTATCGAGTGTAGTTAAGTCTTGTTCAGCGCGACGTTTGGCATTTGCTAATTGTTCATCATTCAATAAAATTTGCAAATAAGCCTGCGCCACTTGCAAACCGATAGTGTTTTGCGTTTGTTGCAAATCGGCTTGCGCCGCTTTTAAATCAGAATCACTTTGCTTTGCGTAATCCGAAATTCGTCCGCCTGATTTTGCCGCATTAAAAATGGGAACTCCCATGTTTAAACCCCAACTGTTGTAGTTGGTGCTTGTGTTGTCGTATTGATACGTAGAAGGATTCACGCTTCTACCAAAGTTAAACGCGTAAGTAGAATTGCCATTAACCGTTGGCAATGCCTGATACTTATTTCCTTTTTTAACGAACTCGGCATCGCGCACAGCATTTTTACTTTGTGCAACACTTCTGCTGTTGCTTTGCGCGTGGGCAATACACTTTTCAAGCGACCAAACTTCTTGCGCTTTGCTGACTTGCAAAAACAAAAGCACGAAGCCGACTGTAATAATTTTTAAAATTGATTTTTGACTTTTCATATTTTTAATATCATAGCACAACATTACGCGCATTTCGATGAATAGCAACGTAAAATTATATCAACGCGCAGATTTTTTAGATGAACGCACAAAATAAGAATTTAAATTGGATTATATAAATTTAGCTAAAGCTAAATCCGCGTTTCAATTGATAAGTATTTAAAGTTTTATAAATCTTTTTGTACTCACACCTTGCTCGCTTGAAACAGAAATACTGTAAACACCACTCGGAATGTTAGCAATATTTATTTGATTCGATGCACCATAATTATTTTGCTGTTGCGAAATAATTTGCCCTGCCATATTTGAAATCGCGATCGAATATGAACGCTGCGTTGCACTCGAAAGAACTAAATTAATAAAATCATTCGCAGGATTGGGGAATAATTTAAAATCTGCTGATTTTATTTCAACAGTCGGCGTGCGCACAAATTTGAGTGCGCGTTTCACAGCCGCGAGCGCATCAATTCTGCCGTAACCATACGTATTGTTCGGAATAGCTGTACCAGAAATGCCGCCACAATTTTCTGCACCAGTCGTTAAGCGGTATGCTGTTTGTTTAATAATGCTTTCAATAGAATCTACTTGACCAGCAAGTTTCGGATTGGCTGAAATCATTAGTGCCACTAAACCAACAACGTGCGGACTAGACATACTTGTACCAGATAAATTTCCGTAATTATTATTTGGAAAAGTTGAATAAACAACAGCACCTGGCGCACAAATTTCAGGTTTTAAACGATTGCTGCTATCAATAGTCACATTACCACGACTGCTAAAGCCTGCAATAGTATCTGTTATTTGTGTTGCACCGACTGAAAATGCTTTTTTAAAAAATGCAGGTGGTCCATTTGTAGTTTTACAATTAGGTCCATAATTTCCATTTGAAACTACAACAACAATACCTGCTGCACGCGTATTTTCTAAAGCCGTATTTAAAACTGCAAAATTACTCGAGTTACACCCTTCTGTCGTGGCGCAATACCAAGAATTATTAATTACATGTGGTGCTAAACTTGTATTCGGCGAAGTGCCATCAATTTTTGTAGGCGCAATAAACCATTGCCAACTTTCCACGTAACGCACCAAAGTACCGTTACCGACATCCATATTTCGCGTACCAATCCATTTTGCATCAGGTGCCATACCCGTAAAAATGGTATCGGTCGAGCCAATCATTGTTCCCATTGTGTGCGTTCCATGCTTCTCATCGTCGCAAGGCATTTTCAAATCGTAACCGCATGGATTTCCCTTAGAAGCTGTATCGGCATGAATGGAATCGTGCCAATTATAATCGTGCGAAATAGTGCCGTTTGACAGCACACCACGATATTTCCTATTCAGTGCTGGATGTAACCAATCATAACCAGTATCTGCTCCGCCCACAACTGCATTTTGTCCACGAAAACCTAAAAGCCAAACGCTATCTGCTTTTGTTTTTGTAATTCCCCACGAAACAACATTCGATCTAAAATTGGAAACTGCCGTATTATCAATCTCAATTTCATCTTCCTTTCTCGATTTCGGATTATTTATAATTTCAGCCACATCGTTGCGCGATGCAACGCTCTGAATTATATCGATCGTAGCATGGGGCAAATAAATTGCATTCACTAACCACATCGAAGTGTAGGCAGTTTGAGTTTCTTTTAAATAAGAAATTAAATCGCGTTGAGAATTTTGTGCTGTTGTAGTTAATACGTTATAAATATAGGCGCCTTTGTCATTTTTTTCAGAAATATTATCTGCGGCAGAAACATTCGATTGCGCGCGCATGACAACTATAACTTCTGTTTCAGTGTGTTGCGCCAACGCTTCAAAAACAGATTCATGCACTTTTGTTTGCCAACTTTGCGCAGAAAGGTTAGCAGATAAAGTCGCAAGAATGATAAATAAAAATCGGTGTTTGAATGAAAGCATTTTTTAATTTTTTGATTTTAGAGAAACAAAGCTAGCATGACGCTAATTTTTTTAGTTAAAGTAATAAGATTATGAAGGAAATACATCTTTACAACAATTAAACACCAGAGTGAATTGTAAATAATTCGACACCATGCTTCGAGCAATTAACTTCTAAAGATAAAACTTAAAGTTTATTTGCTTATACTACAATAGATAAAAGTGCGAGAGAG
>JAYVVO010000182.1:0-1832 GCA_043786955.1 Saprospiraceae bacterium | reverse complement strand
AACGGAAGCATCCGTCTTAATTGCTTTAATCTTACCACTATAATTAGCAGTGATTGTTTTAAATTTTGCCGCTTGGTCGTCAGTTAATCCAAGTTTTTCTTTAATTTTCTCTCCGCCACCTTTACCCATTTTATTCATTTTACCCATTTTGTCAACAGGCGCAGAGTTAGGGGTTGTTGCGGTTGGAGCGTTTTGAGCAGTTACTGCTAAAGAAAATGTGAACAATGAGATAATCGCTAAAAGATTTTTTACCATTTTAAATTAAAAATTTGATTTAATAAACTAACTAACGTGTTGACTCAGATTTAAGTGTCAAAGTCTAAACGCTTAACGATACTTTAAATATTTTTGAAGCTTATTGATTAAATTGTTAAAAAAATTAACTTTTCAAATAAAATTTTAATTTTTTTCTCTAAAGTTCATAAAAATTACTTTCTTTGTAGATTAAAATCAAATCTACATGGAAAAGTATTTAACAATCTATGGTTTAGTTATCCTAAGTATTCTTATTTTCTATTTTTTTACCGCTTGTACGCGTGTAATTACCAGTACTTCCAAGCTGGTAACTAATTCTTCAATCGAAAATAATTTTTACGTCCTTCCCAAAAAAATTCTCAAAGCGACTGTAACTTACGAAGTTGAAGAGGGTTTTGATGACAAAAATAATTTTATAAAAACAATTGGATGTACTGTTAAAGATCAAGTAACAATTGAAGCGCAAATGTTGCCTGACTATGATAATATGTTTGAGCTACATAATTCAAACCCAAGTAAATTTACTTTAAAATTAGATTATGGGACTGAAGGCGTAGGAATTTTAGCTTGTTTAAATGCCGAAGTTTCACCAGAACTCAGCGATATTTTAACAGGAATCGTCTCTGTTGGCGCACAAATAACTTCGAGCCCACTGATGATGGGAACGCGCGATGAAAATGAAGCTAAAATTGAAAAAACGGTTAAACGCGATGTAAAAATTGTTCAGTTTATTGCGCCTGACAAAGTACCAAATTCTATTGCACTTAATACTCCTAAGTTTAGAGACAATTTTCAATCGGATGCAAAAGTTCTTGTCAGCTTCGCAAGCGATATTGATGACAAAAAAATGGCAGCACCAAATAAAAAAAGTGTATATAATGGCATTGTTTATCATTTACCAATCGCAACACAAGTTGATGTTCTTTACGGAACGGACATTGCAAGTGCCAGCCAAATTTCCAGTCAGATAATATACTTTCCGCAATTTGGTCCTTTGCAAGTTGTGCCGATGAATTTGAGTTACAATATGTTTTCTGGAAAACGCAGCATAAACATTGCTTTCAATTCCAACACAGGCGGACTAACTAAAGTAGAATTAGAGCACGAATCTGCGAGCAAGGCAGCCTTGGAAAGTTTGAAAGGTAATATTCAAAGTGTTGACAAAGGTATTCAAGATTATAAAAATAAAGGTTCTCAGCAAGCAGCACTTCAAAAACAATTGGACGATCTTAAAAAGCAAAAAGACATTAAAGATTTACAAAATCAAATACACGATTTGGAAGTCGCCAATGCCAAAAAGAGTTAGTTTAGCCTAACTTGGATTTTAAATTACTCACTGCTGTTACGCAATGTGCAGCGCACCTTAACATTTGTAGAACTTTGTAAAATAAAGTTTCAAAAGGTGCAACGCACCTTAACCTAAAACAAACCGTGTAAGTTGCAACACACCTTACACGGTTTGATCGTGGGTTTCTACAAATATTGAGGCGCGCTGCACCTCCCTGCGTAACATTAGATAATAAAATAAGTCGCCAGAAATAATTGAAAGCAAATGAGTTGGCACCCGATTTAGCGGG
>JAYVVO010000181.1:0-1833 GCA_043786955.1 Saprospiraceae bacterium | reverse complement strand
TGTCACGTTAAAAAATCAAAACGGTTGCGATTCAATTATCACAACGGTTACAACATTTGCAAAATCAGATTCTATTATAGTTCCTGCTACATCTTGCAACGTAGCAGATGTTGGCACAAAAATTTTAAAATTAAAAAATAGGAATGGTTGCGATTCAATCGTCACTACGGTTACGACCCTCATTAAATCGGATTCTATTTTTATTTCTGCTACGTCGTGTAATGCAGCGAATGTTGGAACAAAAATTTTAAAATTAAAAAATCGGAATGGTTGCGATTCGATTGTAACAACGACGACAAAATTTTCTCAAACGGTTTCGACTTTCATTCTCGCTACGAGTTGCAACTTAGCGGATGTCGGTACAAAAGTTTTAAAATTTAAAAATACGAATGGTTGCGATTCGATCGTCACTACGCTGACAACATTAGTTAAATCCGATTCAGTATTCATTCCCGCAACGAGTTGCAACTTAGCCGATGTCGGTACAAAAATTTTAAAATTTAAAAATAGAAACGGTTGCGATTCCATTGTCACGACGCTGACAACATTAGTTAAATCCGATTCGGTATTCATTCCCGTAACGAGTTGCAACTTAGCCGATGTCGGTACAAAAGTTTTAAAATTAAAAAATACGAACGGTTGTGATTCGATTGTCACGACGCTGACAACATTAGTTAAATCAGATTCTACTTTTTTTAACATCCATACGTGCGATGCTTCTCAAGTAGGAATAAAGATTTTAAAATTTGTAAGTATAAGTGGTTGCGATAGTATCGTTCAAACAACGGTACAGTTAAAAAATAGTATTGTTGGTTTTGGATTATCTGTTGTCAAAAAAATAACTTGTAACGCAGGTAACGATGGTGCTATTGGTTTATTAAATCCGCGTGGTGGTACTGCGCCGTATTCTGTTCAGTGGAGAAATGGTTACAATACAGACACTATAAAAAATTTGCAAGCGGGTAATTACTCCGTAACTTTAACAGATGCAAAAGGTTGTGCGGCTTCTGATTCGATAATTTTGCACCAACCTGTTCCAATTTCAGCAAATTTTACTGCCGTTCCGCCGTTGTGTTACCCAGATGCTATTGGCACAATTACTTTAAACAGTATTAGCAATGCAACATTACCAGTAAAAATAATTTTTTATAACGTGAACTATGATTCGATAAAAACGCCTTACACGTTTAAAAATGTTTCTGTCGGCGCGTCATCTTTTAGTTTTATAGATAAAAATAAATGTCGCTTGGATACTACTGTTACCATGCCTACTGCGCCGATTCGTCAATTCAATCTCGGTAGTGATATCAGAATTGCGCTTGGTGATAGTGCTAACATCGGTGCTGCCATTAATTTTTTGCCGCAAAATATTAAATGGACACCACCGATGGGATTAAATTGTGACTCGTGTTTAAACCCAATTGCGAAACCAATTGTTTCTACAAAATATGTAGTTATTTTGAAAGATTCGCTCGGCTGCACACTCACTGATAATATTACAGTCTATATTGACAAGCGTCGTTCTGTTTTTATTCCAAATTCATTTTCTCCCAACGGCGATAATATCAACGACGTTTTTACGCCGTTTGCCGATCAAACGGTTGACAAAATTAATGAGTTTAGTGTGTTTAATCGCTGGGGAGAAAAAGTTTATAGTTTACAAAACTATAAACTCGATGCGGAAAATATAGGTTGGCATGGCGACTTTAAAGGTGTGCCATCATCGGTGGGTGTTTATACTTTTTTTGTGAATATTTTATATAAAGATGGAAAAACTGAAACAATGCAAGGCGAAGTGACATTGTTCAGGTAAAATAACTACGAGCTTTGAGC
>JAYVVO010000180.1:0-5469 GCA_043786955.1 Saprospiraceae bacterium | reverse complement strand
TCGTTGATGACAGTAAACCCAACAGTGTAAACACTGTCACCAACATCTGACGATAGCTCAATTTACCAAAAACAAATCGTAAAGAACGCTCCATAATAGGCAATATTTTTATTGTTTAAAGAACCCTATATCATTCAAAACAAGTTTTTAGTCTCTGTAAAACTGCATTTTAAAAATAAACCTGTCAATACGGCTTAAACGAAATATTGGCTAAAGTTCGATTACACGCAATGAGAGCCACTTCGCCGTACATGACAAAATTATTATTTTTCAACGGGTATGCATCAACCAAAATGCCATTTTTATAAAACTGGATGCCTTTTTTACAGCGTACAATTTTTAGCTCGTCGCCCACTTTATACGTACCTGCCGAGGCATTTTTGCCAGGATACTGGTAAGTGATTGCGCCGTTTAAGAGTGTGTAAGTGAATATGAGTAGCGTGCCTGTATCAGCATTCAATTTTAGAATGATGTTTTCAGAAAAACTTTTTTGCTGAAGCACATACTTTATTTCGCCATCTTTGAGCGTGTCAAGTTTGCGAAAGCGAATAAAATTATTACTTATAACGCCTTCGTACATCACGCTGGCAGCATTGGTTTGTGTGTAAAACTGACCTGCCGTATCAGTGAGTACGTTATTTAAATTATGCTGCGCAGACATACGATGGAGCGTAAATCCTACGAGTAAAATCAGTAAAAAAAGATGCTTCGCCATTTTGAATATTTTTAACTGTTAAACATTGATAAATTTTTATAAAACCACCACTTTATATTTGCTATAATTGCCAACCCCTACAAACTTTTTCCCCTCTTTCTTAATATAAGGGACAACGCTTATTTTCTGCGCCAGTTTAGATTTATAGTTATAATAACTGTACTCAAATTTTTTGTGATTCAAGCGTTCGTCGGTCAACATGTCGTTGCCATCAATCACCATGCGTGCAAAATTGATATAGTACGTCTTTGGGTCGTACAAAAACTCAATAACAGACCGCGAAACCGTAGGTGACTTAATCGTCATCTTTTTTTGAGTGCCGAGATAATCTTCTTCTTTAAACTCAAATTGACCTTGTTTTACAATCTCTTCAATCTGAGTTGCTGGCGAGAACTTTTTGTCAGGAACAACTTTTTTGTTTGACAGATAAATGGTTTGTTTATCAGGCTCGACGACAATATTTATTTTGCCATCGTAAATGATAATTTGATCGCCAATTTCCATGTGCAAGTTGATGCCTTCGCGCTGATACACAATAGACATTATTTCAACGGGAGAAGTGCTATTTACATCGCTGTAAAATTTGATTTGCCCGTCAAAACTCAGTGTTTTAGGCAATGTATAAGCCTTCTGAATTTTATTCATGAACGTTGTGCCATCCGTTAAAAGGGATGGCACAAAAACGACTAAGAAAAGGAAACAACTCTTTATCATAATTTTAATTATTAGGTACTAAATAATTGCGTGCTTCTTTCACGGTTTGGATACCTGTTTCAGTTTCGCGTTTAATGCGCACCAAAATACCTTCATCGTCGTATTCATAAAAAGTAGCGTAGTTATTCTCATCCAACTCTGCCATCAATCGGCGCGAACGCGTATCATAGGCATACGATTTCATTTTAGCATTGTAAGGATAAACGCGGATGTCGTCGAAGAATACGCGGATAGTACCCGTATTTGATATGCCAAAATCGGCATATCCCGTCGCATCAGGTGAAGTAAAGGTTACTTCGACTTTTTTCCAACCATCAATCACAGGGCTTGTCGATACAAGAGTCAGAGGTATGCTCGTAGCACCATTAGAAATAGTTATGCCTACGTTGTAAGGAATTGTATTACAAGTCAATGAGCTATCAGATGCCACCCAATAAGATAGAATATACTTTTTACTAGGAAGCAATGAAAACAACGGCAAACAATCTGAACACAAAGGTACAATTGGTGATCTGTTTGAATTAGCAGCAGGTGCCGCTGCTAAAGCAAATACAGGGACAGCGAAAGAATTATTACTATTACATAAACAACTTGTAATGGCAGAACTGTTGATGCTATCTCTGCCTGTGGGAACAGAAAGAGAACGTTGAGAACTTGGCGCAACACCAAAAGAGCAACTTCCAACTTGTTTCTTATTAAGAAATGCGGTATAAGTTATTATCTTTTTGTGTGCAGGAATATTATCCCCAGGACTGAAAAGGTCGGTAAAATTTGCATCTTTTACCAAAGAGTCAATTACACCAGTTACTATATTTTTTCGCATGCAGCTATCTGCCCATGCCGCATTTCCAAATTCTTGCGTAGGATTTCCGCCGTTAACTATCGTGCCTCTTAAAAGATAAGCAAAATCAGGACACTTTAAAGGAGGGCAAGCGGGTGGAGGCACAGTTATAGGCAAACAAGTGTTGTAACTTATCTTTGAACTGATAGATAAATTTCTTCCAGCATTTACAGCCAAAGAGTATCTGCCTGTGTGCGAAACGGTATCTACAATACCCCAACCAGAAGTTTTAGGTGTTGTGTAAAACCTAATGTTCTTATCGTTAATATAAGGCGTTGTGCTACTGCAATCATTCATAAAATTATAATCCTCGAACGATTCAAACGTTTGTTCTTGGTGCATAGAATTAGCAGTTACAGCCACGACTTGCGTTTTATTATAACCGTAATACGCAGCCGAGACAATATTATTCGCATCAATACTCTCAATTTCATTGCCTCGATTATCGTATAATTGAACACTATCGCTGCGCACCCAACGGTTATCGTTCGTTACATTGCCTAAGTATTTATTACTCGGTGCATCGAATGACCAGTAAGGAATAAATTTAGGAATAATGCCGTCTGTTCTGATAGCCGTTGTTGCAGGAATACTAGAATAATTGCGTGTATCGTAATACACAAAATTACGCTTGGTACGCCAGTTACCCAATGTACCAGAAGCGTAAGGATTAATAGTAAGGTTTCCAAAATTTACATCAGTAGCATTATTGAAATCTGCAGCAGCACCCGTTAAATCAGGTACTTTAGTGCAGTTTAACCGCATACTATCCGAATATTCTTTAGCACTTGCCTGTAATACATTGGTTGCAATGCCAATACTTAATGCCGTATTAGCGGCATTTATGGGGCTTGCCAAAGACATCAAACTTCCAACAGGCATAGAAGATTTGTTTCTTCTACCCGAACGAATAACTTTAACTGTAACAGTTGGAATTGTTGTACTGGTTAAAAGCAGACCAGTGTTATCGTAAGCCTTAAAGCCGCTATTATTAACTACAAAGAATTTTTTTGCAGTTCCTATCGTTAAAACAGTCCCATCTTTAGAATTAAGTAATTCTATTTCGTCGCCAGCTGATAGAAAACTTGTAAAAGCAGACAAGTCTAAACCTGAAGCCGAAAGGTTTACATTCTTAAAAATATTCCCGATATTCTTATAGGCGGGTCCCATACCGTCATACGCCCAGTGTGCAGGGTAGGTTAAATTATAGACGGGATCATTAAATTCGTTTTGTGTTTTGGTACATAAAGTTTCACCCGTTTCAGCGTCGTATAACAGGTTTTGGGTTGCTAAAGTTGAACCATCAATGGTTTTAACTACTTTATCTAAAATGCCTTGTCTTCTAATATGTTTTGTTGTTACACTTGTTTTAACACCTTTTCTTTCGTTTTGAAAAACGGGTAGGACAACGGGTATAAATAGTGGGACAATAAATGCCAAAAAGCCATCTCCATTCGCTGCAACACCCGTAGTTAATGAATTACTTAAATCTTCTTGCATGTCTTGCCAAATATCTATATCTAAGCCCATATTCCTTGAGGAGATTGAGCCATCAGGATTAACAACCGGTACATTGTTGTTTAAATGATTCAATGAAACAGTTTTACCATCTAAGACGATACTATCTAATTTATAATAGTAATTTGTAGCACTTAGAATAGACCCTTGTTGGTTAAATGTAGTCTCTTCTTTCATTTTTCCATGCATATCATTCGTTTCAACCGAAAATCCCTGCGATATTCCTCTCTGATCAACGACGTTTATTTTAAAAAGTGTATTTAAAAAGCCTGGTTTCGCTTTAACTGTTCCATCCGTTATATTCGTAAAATCGCTGATAACAGGAAAATCTTTAGCTGTGTAATATTTACTGATTGAATAACCTGTACCTGTTCGACTCACACCAGTATAAGCCGATTCAACGCGCACTTCACTGTAACCTATCACAGGTGCTGGATAAAAGTTTTCACCAATAGGCTTTTCATTGTAAAAACTATTGTCCGGAGCTAATAACACTTTGGAATCTGAATATGGCATGGGTTCTTTTAAACAATTTTCATCTCCGCCCAATTGAGGTTCATAAGCGGCAACTCCACTGCTAATAATTTTACCACCTTCATTGGTTGTATAAGTAAACGATTGTAAATAACTCGAAGATCCACCGCTATTCGGTGCAGCCCAGTTATCTGTAACTGCAATTGATTTCACCCTTGAACCTCCACCTAATTTTTTACCAATAGGGTTAGTCAAGCGTATCCATGATTTATTAGAAGTATCCACTAAATTAGACCATCCTTTCGAAACTCTATCATTATTATACCCTCTTGTCAAAGTTTGAATTTCACTAAAAAATCCCGACAAACCTCTAAGTGCGTCGATGATACTATTGCTGTTTAAAGCAGTGTTATCATTTCTACCTGGAGGACTATAGGCAATAGCTGGCAAACTCAATCTCACCATTTGTAGAGCTGCCATAGTAATTGGGTGAAAATTCGTATTGTTATCGTTAATACTTGAAACAGGAACAAATAGTAATTTTCTTGTGATATCGTAACGGACACTCGGCAAATCATAATTCATATAGCCTGTTACATACTCGAAAGTAGAGGCATCTGTTGTAAGTTCAACTTTTGCCTTAAAATAAAGACTATTCACATCGGTTAGGAATAATTTGGCTATTTGCAAATCGGTCAGTCCGGCCAATGCACTCGAATATTGAGAGACATCAATAGCTATAAAATTATTATTGACAGTCGTTCCAAAAGGAAATCCAGGACCAGTATAAAGATTGGGAACTACCGTACCCAAAGCCGCAGATGAAAACCCTTTAATGAAAAATATCTGACCTGCTTTTTTATTTTGAATATATGCATAATCATTGGACTCAAAATTGACGGAGATAGAGCCCCCTGAAGGCAAATCAATTTTATTTAAATTCCATGCACCTGCATACGTATTTGCTGTATTTTGGTCTTGAATACTATAAGGAAAATCATTATTCGCGGGTAATTTGAGTGAATCACTCACTCTTTTAGGTTTATAATTCCCCCAACGATCTATGCCGTTACTATCGTAAGAAAATGGCGTTACGCCATTAGTCGATTTATAAGAAAATTTATAAGCATTGAGTTTACCTTTCTGATTGGTACCAAAAGTAAAATACACCTTTGTGAGCGTTAATTTACCTTGCAATGTACCATTA
>JAYVVO010000179.1:0-5474 GCA_043786955.1 Saprospiraceae bacterium | reverse complement strand
GTGTTTCTGGCGCAGCATAACCCACAATTAAAATCGTATTTTTACTAAACTCAACATTGTTGGCAATGTGATGACGTACGCGACCGGCATTTGCCATGCCGCTCGCAGAAATGATAATGCAAGGTTCTGAACTGGCATTTAATTTTTTAGAATCTTCAACTGCGCGAATGTAAGTTAGATTTTTAAACCCAAACGGATCTGGATCTTTGAGCATAAAATCGTGGAGCGAAGTATCGAAACATTCGGGATGTTTTAAAAAAATATCCGTTGCTTCCATCGCCAAGGGACTATCAACATACACGGGAACGGCGGGTAAGCGTTTTTCTTCCACCAATTGGTCGAGCAAATACAAAACCTCTTGCGTTCTACCAACGCTGAAAGCAGGAACAATAACTTTACCTTTTCTATTAATGCACGTATCGGTTATGACTTCAATAAGTTGTGAAATTTCTTCGTGCGTTTGCGGATGAATAGTACTGCCATATGTAGATTCGCAAATTAGATAATCGAGTTGTGGCATTGGTAACGGATCGCTGAGTATAGGTCGGTTCGGTCTGCCAATATCGCCTGTAAAACCTAATGTCGTTGTTTTCCCGTTTTCTGTTATGCGCAACGTTATACTCGCTGAACCGAGTATATGACCGACATCGCGAAACATAAATTCAACACTGGGACGGATGCGAATCCAGTTTTCGTAACTGTAACCTGTGATATGTTTCAATGTTTCGCGGACGTGCTCGACATTATAAAGCGGTACCGAAATCGTATTTTTACCATTTTTTTGTGCGCGCTTATTATCGTAAGCGGCATCGCGCTCTTGAATGCCAGCACTATCGAATAGTAAAATTGTTGCCAATTCGCGTGTAGCGTGCGTGCAATAAATCATGCCGTTAAAACCATCTTTAATAAGTTTAGGCAAACGTCCGCAATGATCAATGTGCGCGTGTGAGAGCAAAACGCAATCAATGTGCGCAGGTTCAAATAACCACGTCTCGTTAAAATCCGCAAAACCTTTATCGTAACCTTGGTATAATCCACAATCTAGTAGAATAGTATAGCCGTCTTCGAGCGTTATTTTATGACAACTGCCCGTAACTTCTTTATCTGCACCGCAAAACTGTATCGTCATCGGATGTTTTTCCGCAAATATAATCAATTACAAATTATCAATTACGAATTACGAGAAATTTAATAATCTCCTTAAGTTTTATGTATTCTGCTATTATTCGCCAAAACGCGGAAAAAATTCGATTTTGGCGAATAATGCACAAAGTACATCGCTTAACTAAAATTCAGAACTTCCTGGAAAACGCGGAAAAGCTGAAACGTCGCGAATGTTTGTCATACCTGTTACAAAAAGAATCAGTCGCTCTAAACCTAAACCAAAACCTGCGTGCGGTACAGAACCAAACTTACGCGTTTCTAAAAACCACCAGAGTTCGTGTTCTGGAATACCTACTTCTGCCATGCGCGCCAATAAATTTTCAAGACGCTCTTCGCGCTGCGAACCACCGACAATTTCACCTATGCCTGGAAATAAAATATCCATAGCTGCAACTGTTTTGCCGTCATCGTTTTGGCGCATATAAAACGCCTTAATTTCGCGTGGATAGTTTATGAGAATCACAGGTTTTTTAAAATGTTTTTCCACCAAATAACGCTCGTGTTCGCTTTGCAAATCTGTTCCCCACGAAACAGGATATTTAAATTTACCTTTTTTGAAATGCACAGAGTTCATTAAAATTTCAACAGCTTCGGTATATGTCAGTTTTTGAAACGGATTTTCAGAAACGAATTTTAATTTTTCGAGCAGTTTCATATCCGAACGCTCGGCTGTCGGTTTGGTTTGCTCTTCTTTATCGAGTCTATCTTCCAAAAAAGTCAAATCTTCAGCGCAATGTTTTAAGCAATACTCAATCACATATTTCAACATGCGCTCCGCTAAATCCATATTATTTTCTAAATCGGCGAACGCGACTTCGGGTTCAATCATCCAAAATTCTGCAAGATGTCGTGATGTGTTAGAGTTTTCGGCTCTAAATGTCGGACCAAAAGTATAAATTTTACCGAGTGCCAAAGCTGAAAGTTCGCCTTCGAGCTGACCTGAAACGGTTAAATTGGTTGCGCGACCGAAAAAATCTTTTTTATAATCAATCGAACCATCTTCACTGCGCGGTGGTGCGTTTAAATCAAAATTGGTAACGTGAAACATTTCGCCAGCGCCTTCAGCATCGCTCGCCGTGATGATGGGTGTGTGAATATTAAAAAAGCCTTCGGAATTAAAAAATTGATGGAGCGCAAACGTTACCGCGTGACGCACTCTGAACACCGCGCTAAAAGTATTTGTACGCATACGCAAATGTCCGATTTCGCGCAAAAATTCTAAACTGTGTTTTTTGGGTTGCAACGGATATTGAGACGCATCGCTCGCGCCCAAAAGTTCGATCGTTTCGGCAATTACTTCCACTTTTTGTCCTGCGCCTGTTGATGTCGTGAGCGTTCCTTCAAACTTCCAAGCAGAACCAACAGTAACTTTTTTAAGAAGTTCATCTGAAAAAGCATCAATCGGTAAAACAATTTGCAAAGTATTGAGCGTTGAGCCATCGTTAAGCGCAACAAACTGATTATTTCTAAAGTTGCGCACCCAACCCATAACGGTAACTTTTTTTGAGATGAGCGTTGCATCGTTTAAAAGTGCGTGAATTTCGTGTCTAAAAATCATAATCTTTCTATTTTTTTGCGCTTACCTTGCGCTAAATGCTATCTATTTTTTTAAAAATTTTGCAAAAGTAGTTTAAAACTGCGCGCGTAAGCAAAGCCAAAACTAAATTATTTACGAATACGCCGCATAAAAGTTTGTTTAGGCAAATTCCGTTTTTAATTCTCGCGTCTGAATGTAATATTTCTTATCAAAAGTTTACAAAACGTGTTAAATTTGCAAACTTATGGCTACAGATAAATCAAAACGGTTCAAGAGTGCGCAAATTGTGAATCGGAAAGCGGAGCATGAATATTCATTTATAAAAAAATATACGGCTGGAATGATGCTCAGTGGCACAGAAGTGAAGGCACTGCGCGAAGGCATGGCAAACATGAACGATGCTTTTTGTTATATGCAGAAGGGCGAAATGTTTGTGAAAAATATGTTTATTTCGGAATACAGCAACGGTAATATTTACAATCACGATGCACGTCGCGTACGAAAAATATTATTGCGCGGACAAGAACTCAAAGTTTTAGAGCGCAAACTGACTGAGAAAGGATTGACGGTTGTGCCATATCGCATCTTTTTTTCGGAACGCGGTTTTGCAAAACTTGAGGTTTGTTTAGCTGAAGGTAAAAAACTTTACGACAAGCGCGAAAGCATTAAAGCGCGCGAAAACAAACGCGAGATGGATAGGATTAAAAAATTGATTTAAGTTTTGTAATTAATACACTAAAAAAACCTTGCAGGTTTGTTCGCTCTTTTATGAAATTTCTTTACTTAATCCTTTTTATTGCAGTTTTAAGTTTCAAAGTCGCGGCGCAAGAAACTTTTAATGACGGCAATCGCTATTTTTTTATCGGCATTAAATTACCCATACTCGCTGTACGCGACGAGTGTCATTCGCCACTCATTTATCGCGGTATAGAACCCATATTGCGCGCAGGTTTTGTAACGCGCCGCACAAACGAATACGGCGAAATTGCGGTTGAACTTGGTTTTGGCGATCTTGCGCCGCGCGTAAAACCTGTCACGAATAAAGTTATTTCAAACGCCAGCAGTTCTCATTTCGCAATCCGAACGCGACACGCTTATATTTTAGACACTTACAAAGCGGGAGAAGCGAATACTTATTTAGGTTTTGATGTGAGTTATGTTTTTAGCGCGCGACAATATAATTTGCCGAGCAATAATTTATATGGTTATAATTCTTCGTTTGCCATTTCTGCGTTTGGCATTTTTCAAAATAATCTCAAGGATAACTGGCTGTTCAGTTACGATGCGCACATCCCGCTCATATCATTGGTGCATCGTCCCGATTATATGGGTTTACCCAATTTTTCGGAAAGCAAAAACTTTTTGGGGCGCATTTTTGGAACAAGTAGCGTCGTAACGTTTAATAAAAAAATAGAACTCAATCACCGATTCACATTCACTAATAGTGTGAACGATCATCATCAGCGCGCATTGAGTTATGAAGGTCAATTCTTAGCGCAATTTGTTTCTAAACCGTTGCATAGCACGAGTGGCGGATTGAGTTATGCGGAAATGTTTAAATTGTAAATGGTTTCAATTCCCAAGCCGTTGTACGCCATCAATAGCTTTTTCATAAGACGAGTTAAACTCTAAAGCACGTTTAAAATCGGCGAGAGCAGATGGATAATCTTTGGAAATTTCTTTAATCGCGCCGCGATAATAATACGCTTTGTAGTAGGATGGTTTTTGATTCAGCACCGTTTCTAAATTTTGGAGCGATTCTGTGTATTTTTTTTGCTCGAATTGTAAAACGCCGATATTGAAATAAGCATCGGTGTAGTTTGGATTTTCGGCAACGATGTCTTCATACATTTTTATTGCTTCGTCTAAATTATTATTATTTTGCGCATCGTATGCCAACGCCATTCGAGTTTCAATACTTTTCGGATTTATGAGCAGCGCATTATTGAAATACTTTTTTGCCAACGGCGAATGTTTTGCCGAATATAAATTCCCTAATTCAATAAACACATCGCTGTTGCTGCCGTCAATATCCGCCGATTTTTGGAAGGCTTTGAATGCGCGAACGGTATCGCCAGTTTCTTTTGCAACCATGCCAGCCATGAAATATGCTTTTGCGTTTTGTCTATCGGTTCTAAAAATTTTATCTAATGCACTCAGCGCAGCAGGATACATTTTCAAACTATAATACGTGCGCGCTAATTTAAACTGAATGTCTAAACTATCTGGTGCGATGCTGGTAGCGCGCTCTAAAGTTTCAACCGCGAGGCGCGACTGTGCGTAGTTGAGATATAAATCGGAGAGTAAGTAATGGTATTTAATATTGTTTGAGTCGCGTTGCAGCGCGAAAGCCATATCTTTAATCGCGATGTCGAATTTGTTTTTATCGCCTAAATTATATAAGCGATTAGCGCGTTGATAGTAATTATCGGCAACTTCGGGATTTTTAAAAATAAGTTCGGAAAGTGAGTCTGTCGTCTTATCACCTGTGCGCGTGTAATTGTATTCTGGTTTTTTTTCAGAAGGTGAGCACGCGGTTACCAAAAGTGTCATCAATCCAAAAAATAAATTTTTTTTACCCCGTTCTAATGTCATAGATAATTTATGGCTGAAAAATCTAAAAGTTGTGCCCACACCGAATAATTTTTTATATTTTCACATTTACAAAAAATCGCGCATCGCGCGCGCCCAAAAGTTTTGCCACTGAAGGCGCAACAATAATTATAATATCTTTACCGAAATAATTATCGGGAATTTTTCCAATAACGCGTGC
>JAYVVO010000178.1:0-5477 GCA_043786955.1 Saprospiraceae bacterium | reverse complement strand
CATTGTGGCGCGGCTTACGTCTATTCAATCCATAATCAAAAATATTGTAGCGAAGCACACAGGATTGCAGCGTATGAACAGCGAAGTGGCAAGGCATTATTAAAGAAGAAGTCAAAGTAATAACTTTTGGGTTGATTTGTGCCACGTCGAAAAATGCAAGGCGTGGCATATATCATAAAAACCCCTCTGTTTAACTTAGCCGCCGCGTATCCGCGCTTCGGGCTAAATTGACGGACATAGAAATAGAAATAAAAAACACCAGCTCACAAACCTTTGAATTTCAGCAAAAAAGCAAAAAAAATGGTTTGTTTCGATTTTGTCCTCATTTATCTAATATTAACAGTTGCAAAGAATAAAACTCTAAAAAATCATGTCCTTTGTAAATAGTAAGCAAAACCTTATTTTTGAATATATTTTTTCACAATTTTCTTTAAATTTTTAATTTATGCTTTCAATAATTTTTTCTTCAGACGATGCTAATAATGTACAGCGTCTAACTCACGAGTTTAAAAGTATAGGTGTTAAAGCCGTAGGATTTCACCATGAAAATTTCACAACCCAACACACAGGGAGCGGTATTTTTCCATTTATTAGAACTTCTGACGGATTTAAGCAAGTATTTGCAAACAGTATTGATTTCTTTTTACCGTTTTCTAAGGGCGGTAATCAATCAAACTTTATTTCAACACTGTACGGTAATTTGTTTGGTGTTGCTTCAATGTCAAGCGATGGCGCAAAGTATGCAGAAACAAGCGACGGCATTCTTGCCCAACTTAAAAGAAAACAGGTACAGACGCCGCGTTACAAAGTATTCTCTTCAATGGAAGATTTCTATTACATTGATACAAATTTCACAGCTCCTTATGGTGTTGTTGTAAAGTCCCTCGATGATAGTTTCCCGGCTATACTTGCAGATTATGCCAGCTTTGAAGAAATTGCCAAAGACACCATAAAACGGTCAAAAAAGGTATTAGTACAAGAGTATGTAAAGAGTAAAGAAAGGGATGCTTCGGGTTACGTAACGAAAACAGAAACGAAAGATTATACTGCAATTTTCGTTGGTAATAAAGTAGTTGCAGCTTGGCAACACGACGGATTAGCAGAAACTGAAAACTTTACTAAAAACGTTACTTTGAACGATTCTCTCAATTATTTAGCCTCTCAAGCAGCTAACGCGGTAGGTATGCAAGTAGCGGCGGTAGAACTTGGAATAGACGTGGTGACAGGGCAAAATTATGTGTATAGTGTCGAATCTGACTTTGATTTGATAGAAGTAGAAAACATCACTAACGTTAACGTTTCCGCTGAAATTGCTAATTACGCATCAATCAAAGCAAACGAAAACAAGAAGAGTTATAACGCGATGAAAGATAGCTACAATAAAAAGTTTGATAAGGCTATGATGTCACGTTTCGAGAAAATCGAATTTAAAAATGGTAATGAAATAGCTTTAGACCTAACGAAATTTAAAAGTCAAGGTGAAAAATCTTTTTCTGGGCGCACCTCTACTTTTAAGGTTGAGGCAAAAAACAGGGAATACAAAATAGGATTCTCTAAAATTAAGTAAAAGTTTTTCGATTGGTTCTTTATATCAATTTTGCCGTTCAAAAAAATTTGAGTTCTTTATATAAGTTTTGCCGTTCAAAAAAATTTGAACGGCATTTTTAAACCAAAAGAGTTTTAATAGTGATTAAAAATTAAAAATGAATAAATTAACTTTTTCAGATTATTTAAACGCCATTGAGAAAAGCGTAATGAGTTCTGATGTTTCAGACATGGAAGTCCTAATAGAAGAAATTAAAGATTTGCGAGAACATAAAGCAAGCTCAATAATTATGAGTAAGCATTTACGTAATTTTAAAACTCTAAAATATCTTTATGATAAATACGCTTTGAAGTTTAATTAAATAAAAATATGTTTGCTGCGTAAATTTTTTTTCTTTCACAATGAAATTAATTAAGCCGTTCTAATTTGAGCGGCTTTTTTTCTGTTTTAAAAAAAACATCCCCTATAACATCCCCTACAAAAAACAGCAAAAAAATAAGCCGTTAATAATATATTCATTATCAACGGCTTACATAAGAAGTGAAACAAAAAAAGAGTAGTCGGTACGGGAGTCGAACCCGTCTTCCCAGAATGAAAATCTGGTGTCCTAACCGATAGACGAACTGACCAAGTTACTTAATGCGACGCAAAATTAAGTCGCTCAACGCTATTCTACAATAGTTTTTGAAAAAAAATACAAAAAATCTTTTCTTAGATGACAACAACTTAGACAAAGTATAAAAAATTCTGTTTAATCATGTTACATTTGCGCAATAAATCACTGAAATATTCTGAGTTATGTCTAAAACACGTATTGCTATTAACGGATTTGGTCGCATTGGTCGCATCACATTCCGTAACTTGATTGGTATGAAAAACATTGAAGTTGTTGCCATCAACGATTTAACCGACAATAAAACATTAGCACACCTTTTAAAATACGATTCGATTCATGGACGTTTTCACGGTGAAGTTTCTTCCGATGAGCATTACATCACGGTGAATAATCATAAAATTTTAGCTATTGCTGAACGCGATCCAACAAAATTACCTTGGAAAGAAAATAAAATTGACGTCGTCATTGAATGTACGGGTAGATTTACGGATTTAGAATCTGCAAAAAAACATATTGAAGCAGGTGCACGTAAAGTTATTATTTCTGCACCAGCAACAGGCGAATTAACAACGATTGTTCTGGGCGTTAACGACGATAAAATTACTTCCGATATTGATGTTTACTCAAACGCTTCGTGCACGACAAACTGTTTAGCACCTATGGTAAAAGTTTTGGACGATTTACTCGGCATTGAAAGTGGTTTTATGACAACTATTCACGCTTACACATCCGATCAGAATTTACAAGATGCGCCGCATAAAGATTTACGTCGTGCGCGTGCTGCAGCATTGAGTATCATTCCAACTTCAACGGGTGCAGCAAAAGCTGTGGCTTTGGTTATGCCGCACTTGAAAGGAAAATTAAACGGTAACGCGATGCGCGTTCCTGTTCCAACGGGTTCAGTAACAGATTTTACGGCAGTTGTTCGCAAGTCGGCAACAAAAGAAGAAATCAATGCCGCGTTTAAAGCAGCATCGGAAGGTGCGTTAAAAGGTATTTTGCATTACGAAACCGATCCAATAGTTTCAGCCGATATTGTTGGTGATAGACACTCTTGTATTTTTGACTCAGATTTAACGATGGTCATTGGTAATCAAGTTAAAGTTGTGGGCTGGTACGATAACGAATCGGGTTACTCTGCGCGTTTAGCCGATTTAGCAGCGCGTGTCAGTGCTTTAGATGCTAAAAAATAATTCAAAATAGATTTAGATACAAACCTCGTAGTTTCAAAAAATCTACGAGGTTTTTTATTTTGCGATTTTCATAAACTTCAATAGCGTACTTCAGAACTTTAGTTTAATTAATGACGAATTTTATTTTCAAACAAAATAAAGCCTCTGTGCGTTAGAATATAAAGTCAAAAGTGTGCTTTGAGTATTCACATCCGTATATTTGCGGCGAAATTGAAAAATTAGAAAAGAATAGATGTATAACCAGTCAAGAGTTAGAAATTTTTGTATCATTGCGCATATTGATCACGGTAAAAGTACGCTCGCTGATAGACTTATAGAACATACTAAAACGATTTCTGTACGTGATATGCAGGCGCAAGCGCTCGATGATATGGATTTGGAACGCGAACGCGGCATAACGATTAAGAGTCACGCGATTCAAATGTATTATAAACATACCGACGGTCAAGAGTTTACTTTTAATCTCATTGATACGCCTGGTCACGTTGATTTTAGTTACGAAGTGAGTCGTTCGATTGCAGCGTGTGAAGGTGCGCTACTTTTAGTGGACGCCACGCAAGGTATTCAAGCGCAAACCATATCTAATTTATATTTGGCATTAGAGCACGATTTGGAGGTAATTCCTGTGCTCAATAAAGTGGATATGGAAACGGCTATGATTGATGAAATGAGCGATCAAGTAATTGATTTGCTCGGTTGCAAAAAAGAAGATATTATTTTAGCGAGTGGTAAAGCAGGTATTGGCATTCAAGATATTTTTGATGCTGTCATAAATCGCATTCCTGCGCCAAAAGGTGATCCGAACGCGCCACTTCAATGTCTCATTTTCGATTCTGTTTTTAATTCGTTCAGAGGAATTATCGCTTACTACCGAATTTTTAATGGAACGATACGTAAAGGCGATAAAATTAAATTCGTTTATACTGGTAATGTTTATAATGCAGATGAAATAGGGAATTTGCAAATGACGCTGCAACCTAAAGACATTTTGCAAGCAGGCGATGTAGGTTATATCATAACGGGAATTAAATCGGTCAAAGAAATTAAAGTCGGTGATACTATTACAGGCGCAGTAAATCCTACGACGGAAGCTGTAAAAGGTTTTGAAGATGTAAAGCCGATGGTTTTCGCTGGTATCTATCCGATTGATAACGATGATTTTGAAGATTTACGCGACGGTTTAGAAAAACTCCAACTCAACGATGCGTCTTTGGTTTTTGAACCTGAAACGTCTGTTGCGCTTGGTTTTGGATTCCGTTGTGGCTTTCTCGGAATGTTGCATTTAGAAATCGTAACGGAGCGATTACGCCGCGAGTTCGATCAAGATATTATTGTCACGATTCCGAACGTTTCGTATTTGGCAAAAACAACTAAGCGCGATTCAGAAGAATTTATTGTGCGCACTCCCGCAGATTTGCCTGAACCCAACGTTTTAGAATATGCAAAAGAACCGTACATTCAAGCACAAATAATAACTAAGCCTGAATATTTTGGCGCGATCATGAATTTGTGTCTCGATAAGCGTGGCATGATGACGAAGCAAAATTATTTGACCGAAACGCGCGTAGAATTAACATACGAAATGCCGCTCGCTGAAATCGTTTTCGATTTTTACGATAAACTAAAATCTATTTCGCGTGGTTATGCATCGTTCGATTATATGATGATTGGGTATCGCGATACAGATTTAGTAAAACTCGATATAAAACTCAATGCTGAAAACGTAGATGCTTTTTCGGCACTCGTGCACCGCACAAAAGCTGAGTCTTTCGGTCGCCGTTTGTGTGAAAAATTAAAAGAACTTATTCCGCGCCACCAATTTATGATTCCGATTCAAGCGGCAATTGGTGCAAAAATTATTGCGCGCGAAAGTATTTCGGCGATGCGTAAAGACGTAACGGCAAAATGTTATGGCGGTGATATCAGTCGTAAACGCAAACTATTAGAAAAACAGAAAGAAGGGAAAAAGAAAATGCGTCAGTTCGGCAGTGTAGAAGTACCTCAAACGGCATTCATCCAAGTTTTAAAGTTGGATTAAACATTTTTGATAAAAATAAATTTGAAACACCCATTGCAAACCGTTTGTAATGGGTGTTTCTTTGTGTGGTTAAAAAAAATTTTT
>JAYVVO010000177.1:0-14879 GCA_043786955.1 Saprospiraceae bacterium | reverse complement strand
AAAACTTTCTGTAAATTTTAAAAAATTAATGTACTGTTAAAATTCAAAACAAATATAGGTCGCATCTTTGTAGAATTATAAAAAAGTTAATGGCAAATAAAACAAGTTCAAAACGCAAAGTCGAAATAGTTGTAATCTCCGATACACACTTAGGCAGTGTAGGTTGCCATTCTAAAGAACTTGCCAACTACCTAAAAAGTATAAAAACGGAAAGACTCATTTTAAATGGCGACATCATAGATATGTGGCAATTTAAAAAATCCTATTTCCAAAAATATGAGTTCTTAGTGGTTAATCGCATTTTAAAAATGTTAGCCAATGGCACTATTGTGTATTATCTAACGGGCAACCACGACGATATTTTGCGCCGTTTTTCAGGATTTCAGAATGGAAATTTTTATCTGCGCGACCAAGTTGTGTTTTTATTAAATGGAAAAAAACATTGGTTCTTTCATGGCGACGCTTTCGATGTAGCGATGCTAAAAACGCGATGGCTTTCAAAATTAGGCGGCACCATTTACGATTGGCTCATTATGGCTAATAAATTTATTAATAAAATTACTGGTTTTTTTGGTGCGCCCCCTATTTTATTTGCTACGCTTATAAAAATGGGAATTAAAAAAGTAGTTAAATTTATTAGCGATTTTGAAGACAAAGCTATTGATGCCGCTAAAACAAACAGTTATGATGTTGTTGCTTGCGGACATATACATAAACCAGCTATTGCAGAAAAGCAAGGCATAGTTTATCTCAATTCTGGCGATTGGATAGAAAATTTAACGGCTTTAGAATATAATGATGGTAAATGGACGCTATTTAAATACAACCCCAATGATTTTTTAGAATCGGCGTCTAAAGAAAAAACCATACCGACTGACGATGACGCGCTCATGTCGCTTTCGCAGGAAGAATTAATCAATAACTTTATAAACAAAAAACCAGCATTTGTATCTTTACAAAGTAACGAAACTATTAAAAATAAATTTTGGGATGGCATAGAGCACTAAAAAAATCATTCTATACACTTTCGGAAACTTTAATAGAACTATACCATGTCAAAAATTTCTAACTGGGTATTCAACAATGTCCATAACAACAATCTTATTTATAATACTTGTTGGGAAGATCCGCGTTGCGATCGCCAACTTTTGCAGCTCAATAAAAGCAGCGAAGTTGTAATGATAACTTCTGCTGGTTGTAATGCCCTCGATTATGCTTTAGATAATCCTTTTTCTATTAATTGCATTGACATGAATCACCGACAGAATGCGCTATTACAATTAAAAATGGCTACTATTCAAAATACGGCATTCAACGATTTATTTAATATTTTTGGGAAAGGCGTCTATAAAAATGTCAACGCTATTTATAAAGACATTTTGAGTAAAAATATGCCAGAGTTTGCGCGCCAATATTGGGATAAAAATATTAAACTTTTTAGAGGCAACGGTATTCGCAAATCGTTTTATTGGCACAGCACATCTGGAAGTTTTGCTTGGTTGTTGTTAAAATATATGCAGTTCAAAAAATCGAATCGCATCGCCTTGGATAAACTTTTTGCCTCGCGGAACATGACAGAGCAACGCGAAAATTATTTCCGACTCGAACGCGGCATCATCAACGATTTTATTAAATGGGTCATGGACTTACCCATTATTATGACGATGCTCGGCGTGCCTGCCAGTCAACATAAAATGGTTTCAAAGGATGATAGCGCGATGGGTTACATCATTAGTTGCTTGCGCCACGTTTTTGCAGAACTGCCGATTCAAGATAATTACTTTTACTATTTGTATTTCACTGGAAGATACGACACCTTTTGCGCGCCGAATTATTTAAAAAAAGAAAATTTTGAAACTCTGAAGGAAAATTCGCGCGCCATTTCTACACATACAACTACGCTCACAAGTTTTTTAAAAGAAAATCCAAAACCGTATTCGCATTTCGTACTATTAGATCATCAAGATTGGTTAGCCGCTAACGATGTGCCTGCGCTGAATGAAGAATGGAAAACTATTTTGGATAATAGTCAATCGGGTACACGCATTGTTTTACGATCCGCAGCTAAAGAAATCAATTTTTTTCCTACATTTGTGAATAAACGCATTGAATTTGAAAAAGAACTCACTGCCATAACACATAAGCAAGATCGAGTGGGTACGTATGCCAGCGTTTATTTAGGAATAGTAAAATAAATTGACTTTAGGTAAGTTGTAAAAATTATAATGGAATCGAAAACCAAAATCAGCACTTTAGAACAAGAAAAAACAGATCAAGCGCAGCGCATTAGTAGTTACTATAAATTACACGCTAAAATTTATGATGCTTCGCGTTGGACATTTTTATTTGGTAGAAAAACGCTTTTAAAACTTATTCCTTTCAGTGCCGACGCAGCGATAAAAATAATCGAAGTTGGATGCGGCACAGGTATTAACCTTCAAACATTAGCCCACCAATTTCTCAACGCTCAAATTATCGGTTATGATGTTTCGCCCAATATGATTAACGAGTCGAAAAAAAAATTAGACATTTTTGGCGACCGCGTTAAACTTATTTGCGCGCCTTATGGTGCTGACCCTCATGCAGAAAGCGAAAATTCAGACTGTATTCTTTTTTCATATTGCTTAACGATGGTTAATCCGCAATACAGCGAACTCATTGAACGCGCACGTACCGATTTAAAACAAAATGGCGTTATCGCTGTCGTGGATTTTTACGATTCAAATTCTACATTATTTAAAAACTGGATGGCGGTTAATCACGTTCGAATGGAACAACACCTTTCGCCGCACCTATTTAGCAATTTCATAACGGAGCAAAGTTTTACTAAAAAAGCGTACGCAGGTTTGTGGCGTTATTTTTTATTTATTGGCAAGAAAAAGTAGGTAAATATTTAGACCTATTCATAGGAAAATCCCTACTTTTGAAAACCTTTTTACTATAAGCTATGAGTAAAGACGAAGACTACATTCACCAAGAACACGATAAACTATTTAAGGCTTTCTTTAGGATTAAAGAAACTGTCATTGATTACATCAATAATTTTCTTCCACCTGAACTTCGGGATTATATAAATTTGGAAGATTTAAAACAAGATGAAACAGCTTACCTTTCAACGGCAAAAATGAAAGCTTTTTATTCTGATGTTTTTTATCGAACATCGCTTAAATTTATTAATAAATCTTTTGCTTTCGCGTTTTTATTCGAGCATAAATTTGTTCCAGAAAATTACGTAGATTTACAAATTCTTAATTATTTCAACGCTGTTTGGCAAACCGATATTGCTAATAACAGACCGCCTACTTTTATTTTACCGATTGTAATTTATCAAGGTGAAGCGGATTGGGAAATTAAATCTTATACTGGACATTTCAAAGATTTTCCGACAACGCTCTTAAAATTTTTGCCGCAATTCGATTATCATTTGACCAATGTCAATAAACTCGACGCATCGGTTATTGAAAATTTAAAAGGGAAAAGTGTTTTACAATCGCTTTTTTTAGCTTATAAATTTCTTAACGATAAGGAATACGCGAAAAATAATTATGCAGAATTTTTCAAATCTTTTGAAGGCAAGCCAGAACTTTTAGAACTTTTAAGAATATTTATTGGTTATGTGATGAGAAGAACCGAACTTAGCAGCGAAACTGTAGTAAAGACAATAACTAAATTAAAAGACACCAATTTAAAATCCGAGATTATGTCAACATACGATTATATAAAACTCGAAGGTAAACTCGAAGGTAAACTCGAAGGTAAACATGAAGTAGTCTTAAATCTCCATAAAATGAGGGTAAAGATTTCTAAAATTGCTGCTGCCGTAAATTTAACAGAAGAAGAGGTAAAAGCTATAATTGAGAATTACAAAAAAAAATAAAAAGCTATTTTTTGAAAGGGAGGTACATTAGTTTTAAAAATTTAAAACTGCTTTTTCTCGCGTTCTGTTTTATTCGGCGAACGAATTTCAAAATTAAATCCAGACTCGACGTACCGATTATATTTTTTTTCGTCGAAGGCATAAAGCAAGGCAGGTCTGTGCGCCATGCCGCGTTGCACTTCGTGCGCTTGCAAAATATCCATTTTTAAAAACTTAGTTCTGAAATTGCGTTTGTTGAGCGCAATACCTAAAATTGATTCATATAGTTTTTGAAGTTGACTGAGTGTAAACTTTTGTGGCAATAATTCAAAACCGATCGGTTGATATCGCACTTTTGAACGCAAGCGTTCAATAGCAGTTTCAAGGATAATGTTATGATCGAAAGCTAAAACCGGAAGTTTTTCGAGCGAAAACCAATTCACGTCTTTTGAAGTTGTTTCAGCACCGATTCTATGCTCTTCTAAATTAATGAGCGCATAATAAGCCACAGTTACAACGTGTCCGCGTGGATCGCGTTTGGGTGTACCAAATGTAAAAAGTTGCTCAATAAAAATATCTGTAACTCCTGTTTCTTCTTCCAACTCGCGCAATGCGGCAGCTTCAAGCGTTTCTGTTTCATTTACAAAACCACCTGGTAAAGCCCACGCATTTTTAAACGGATCATTATTGCGCTGAATAAGTAATACCTTTAAGCGACTCGAAGTATCTAACCCAAAAATGACGCAGTCAACGGTGAGTGTCGGTCGCGAAAACTCGTAAGTGTAAGCCATTAAAAATTAAATTTTTCTTTTTTTTGTTGGTTAGTAAGCATTTTAGCGTAAAGAAATTAGAAGGTGTAGATTGTCTTCACAAATTTTCTTCTTTTTACGCACAAATATAAATTTTAGACGCATTATTGTCTCAAAGAAAGACATAAAACTTGTTTTAAACGTTATCAATAAAATTACGCCATGCTAAAAAGTTCAAAAATATATTTTCTGTCTTCCATTTTAATTATTAGCCTTAACTTACCTTGGCAAAATTATAAAAATGAAGTCGGAAAATTTTCAGTTTCTGTTCCCGCACCTGTCAAAGAAACTACATCAAAAATAAAAACGGTAACAGGCGAATTGGTGTATCATCAGTTTGTGTGTAAAACGATTTCTAAAAATGATGGGAAAATACTTTACACGATTAATTATTGTGATTACCCGCTAGGAACTTTTCCAAAAGATTCTACAGACTTGCGTGAAGAATTTTATAAAGCTACGATTGAATCATCAATGGACGTTATAAAAGGAACTGTAGCTTATCAAGATAATATTTTACAACAAGAGTACAGCGGTAAAATTTGGCGCGTTGATTTTAATAAAGTAACGGCGCATATTAAGAGTAAATGCTTCCTCATTGGCGATAGATTCTATTTACTTCAAATTATTGTTGCTAATAACGAAAAAAATGATCCCAATGCGGATAAATTTTTCGACACATTCTTTGTACAGTTATAATTAAGCATCACTTTTGTATTCGATTACGATACCTGATTACGAATTACGTTCTTGAACTGCCTTAATTTGTAATGGAATTCATCCGTAATAGGTAAATTAAATTTAGCAGATGAAAGTGTGTGTTTTTCCAGGTTCCTTCGATCCAATTACATCTGGTCATGTTGATTTAGTGCGACGTGCTTTACCACTTTTCGATCGCATCATTATTGCAATTGGCGTAAATAACGAAAAAAAATGCCTCTTCAGTTTAGAGCAACGTAAAAAATGGATAAGTAAAGTTTTTGAGAACGAACACAAAGTATATGTTGATTCGTTCGAAAAACTCACAGCCGAATATTGCAAGCGCGTGAGTGCCCAATGGATTTTACGCGGTTTGCGCAATGCCAGCGATTTTGATTACGAAAAAACTATTTCTCAACTCAATTTTATTGTCGGCAATGGTGTTGAAACAGTGTTCTTAATTTCGCAGCCGCAATATTCACATATTTCATCAACGATAGTGCGTGAAATCATTCGGGGCGGCGGCGATGTTTCGCCGTTTGTACCCGCAGGAATTATAATGAATGCAGGAAAGATTTAAGGAATGTTGGAATTCGTTTTGATTTTTGTTTTTTGATTTTGGTTTTGGTTTTGGTTTTGGTTTTGGTTTTGGTTTTGGTTTTGGTTTTGGTTTTCGATGGGCTTGCGCCCGTCGCTTTTATCTGGCGCACTTTCAGTGCTATTTTTCACTCTTCACTCTTCACTTTTCACTTCAAAAATGAGCGACGCAAATTTCAGAATTCCAACTGCTGTGAACGAACCTTTATTGAGTTACGCACCAGACACAAATGAAAGAAAACTTTTAAAAGATGCCATTCAGGAAATGCAGTCAACGCGAATTGAACTTCCGATGATTATTGGTTCGGAGCGCGTGATGACAACCGATCGGCGCGCACTCTCGCAACCGCACAAACACGCGCATACTTTAGGTTATTTTCACTACGGCGAAAAAAAACACGCCGAGCTGGCTATCGAAACGGCTTTAGCAGCTAAACACAATTGGGAAAAAATGCCTTGGCATCAGCGCGCGGCAATATTTTTAAAAACAGCTGATCTTATTTCTACAAAATACCGATACAAAATGATGGCGGCAACTATGTTGGGTCAATCTAAAAATGTGTATCAAGCAGAGATTGATTGCATCGCTGAGTTGGTTGATTTTTTGCGTTTTAATGTTCAGTTTACCAACGAAATCTATTCTCAACAACCCATAAGTAGTGCAGGCATTTGGAATAAAGTAGAATATAGACCGTTAGAAGGATTTGTTTTTGCCATTACGCCTTTCAATTTTACGGCTATTGCGGGCAATTTATGTACCGCACCAGCAATGCTTGGCAACGTTGTAGTTTGGAAACCTTCCGACACACAAATTTATGCCGCGCATCTGTTTATGGAAATTTTGCTGGAAGCAGGATTACCAGCAGGTGTTGTAAATTTAATTTATGGTGACGGACCAACGATTGGCGATGTAGTTTTTAATCATAAAGATTTTGCAGGTTTGCATTTTACGGGTTCGACCGTTGCGTTTCAGAGTATGTATAAAACGATTGGTGCAAACATTTCAAATTATAAAACCTATCCAAGAATTGTTGGCGAAACGGGTGGAAAAGATTTTATTGTCGTCCACAACTCGGCAGATGTTGAAGCCGTCGTAACAGGTATGATTCGCGGTGCATTTGAGTTTCAAGGACAAAAATGTTCGGCTGCTTCGCGTGCGTATGTTCCGCAATCACTTTGGGCGCAAATAAAAGCTGGTTTAATCCGCGATTTCAAATCTATAAAAATGGGAAGCACGGAAGATTTTTCCAACTTTGTAAATGCTGTTATTGATGCGCGCTCCTTCCAAAAAATTAAAGGTTATCTGGACTATGTAAAATCTTCACCTATGGCTGAAATTATTTGTGGTGGAAATGCGGACGATTCGATCGGTTATTTTATAGAGCCGACTGTTGTAGTAACAACAAATCCGAGATTTAAAACGATGGAAGAAGAAATTTTCGGTCCCGTTCTGACGATTTATGTATATGAGGATGCGCAATTCGAGCATATTTTAGAACTCACAGATACGACTTCTAATTACGCACTGACAGGTGCAATTTTTGCACAATCGCGCGAAGTTATTGCACACGTGACTGAGCGTTTGCGCCACAGTGCAGGTAATTTTTACATAAACGACAAACCTACAGGCGCAGTCGTTGGTCAACAACCTTTTGGTGGCGCGCGCGCATCGGGAACGAACGATAAGGCAGGTTCCATTCTGAATTTATACCGTTGGGTTTCGGCGCGAACAATAAAAGAAACGTTAGTATCGCCAACGAATTATCGCTATCCATTTTTGATGAAAGAATAATGCGTATGTCTGTAATGTTTTTAATTCTTCAGTTTATAAAACTCAAATTCATTCGATGAAATTCCAATACATTTTTTTGCTTTCAACAATTACAATATTTGTGTCTTGTAATAATGCAACGACTCCCAACGATAAAGCCGTAAACGCAACTGCTCAAACACAGACACCGACAGTGAGTGCGGTTCCAAAACCAATTAATAGTGTAACGCCAGCGAGTAGCACCCCTTCAAATGATATTTATGTTAAAGCTGCTGATGAAACTTGTACGTGTTTGCAGCCTCTCATTACAAAAGTTAAACAGATGGTAGAGTTGCAGAAAGAAAATAAAGCAGCCGAAATAAAGGTTTTAGCGGATGAAATTCGCATTATAGAACCACAGATTACGGCATGTAGTGAAAATATTCGAAAAAAATACGGCGATATGAGAACCGAAGAAGATAAAAAACGTATTTTTTATGCGTTGAGAGATCGCTGCCCTGATGCTGTTAGTATTGGTGCAGGACTAAAATAATTGATAGTTTATAAAAAATGCTTAAAAGAAGGCCCAAAAACAAACAACAAGCAATTATGCTTAGAGGGATTTCAAATATTCTGATTATATTAGTCGCTCTGATAGTAGGCATTCTTTTGGCGCGAATGTGGTATATGCAACCGACTTCGGTTACGCGCACGGATGCCAATGTTATGATTGAACAGATAAAAAATGTATCCAAAATTGTAAATACAGAAGGTTATTTTTCTGAAGTGTACACCGAAACCGATACAAAATCTTTTTATGGCTTTCCTTCGACAAAAAAAATAATTATAAAAGTCAAGGCGCGCGTTATGGCAGGCTACGATTTAAACAATCTCAAAATTGACGTTGATTCTTCAGCAAAAAAAATTATAGTAACAGGGTTAAACAATCCACAGATTATTGGCATCGAACCCGAGATTCAATACTACGACGTTACAAATGGTGTTCTCAATCAATTCAGTGCAGAGGATTATTCGCGTTTAAACCAAAAAGCGATTGATACCATCCGTTACTCGGCTCTACGGAGTAATTTACTTAACAATGTTGCGAAGCAAGGTATTAGCAATTTTCGGAGTTTGCAAATTTTAGCGCAACAAATGGGTTGGCGTATTGAGTTTGATGATGCTTCTATAAAGAACTAATTAGGTGAATTTAAACCTATTATATATTTCAATCCACTACACCAAATGACCCATCAAAAATTTTTTAGTATTCAAGTATCGCTCATTTTCAGTTCGCGGCGAAATGACGATAGGTTCTCTTCCAGCTACCTCAAGACCAAGTTTTTCTAGTTCGGTAATTTTTAAAGGATTATTGGTGAGAAGTCGTACTTTTTGTATTTTTAAATCGGACAAAATTTTTGCAGCGCGCTGATAATGACGTTCATCGTCAGCAAATCCGAGTGCTTTATTTGCCTCAATAGTATCTAAACCAGAATCCTGTAGTTTATAGGCTTTAAGTTTATTGATTAAACCAATGCCGCGACCTTCTTGACGTAAATAAATTAAAACGCCGCCTTCTTCATTAATTTTTTTGAGCGCATAGTCGAGTTGTTCGCCACAATCGCAACGCAACGAATGAAACACGTCACCCGTCATACACTCGGAATGAATACGAACTAACACAGCAGATTTATCGGCACTTTTTTTTTCTGAAACTAAAACGATATCAGGTTGAGGTTCATTGGGCGAAGTCGCGTAAGCTAAAATTTTAAAATTACCGAGCGCAGTGGGTAAGCTTGTTTCTACTTGTAAAACGTAATCGGACATTAACTTTAGTTATAATTGACGCAAAATTAAACATTAACCTTTCATCACTAACCATTTATTAAAAAGATTGTTTACAAAAAACAAACTCTTCCAAAATTACACCTTGAAAGAGTTTATTTTTCTCGTCTTTACGGCTTCATTTTTAGCTGTTATAACGGCGAGTACCCGATTTGGAAACGGCATTCGAAAATGCTACGGCAGAAAATACTAATGCAACAATGTAAAAAATAATCATAGCACGTGTAAGTTTAGGTGTTGATAACTCGATAGATTTAGAAAATTTGAGCTTTCTTAAAGCGCAACGCTAAGGTAGCTTTTTTAAAATTAGTAGCCTATTAAAACAGTTTATTTTTTGTTAATTTAATTAAAATAACTTTTGCTTAGCCATTCTTTTTAAAACTACAAATTTAAATTATTGAGTGATTTATACTTTTATTTTTTTTTCATAAATTTATGCATTTTTTAGTGCAGCAATATCAAATTTTCGCATTTTCATAAATGCTTGTACAACACGTTGTCCTTTTTCAGGATTTGACATTAGTTCACCTAACATGATTGGGACTACTTGCCAAGAAAATCCAAACTTATCTTTGCACCAACCACAATTGCCTTCATGGCCTCCATCTTCAATGAGTTTGTGCCAATAATAATCAATTTCTTTTTGGTCTTTACAAGGAATAACAAACGAAACGGCTTTATTAAATTTAAAATTATTACCTCCGTTTAAGCCCATAAATAATTGCCCGTTAAGTTCAAAATTCACAACTATCCCAGAATTGTTGATTATTTTTGAATTCGGAAAAATTGAGCAATAAAAATCTGCTGCCTCTTTGGCTTGACCATCAAACCATAAGCAAGGGTACATTAGCTTTGCCATTTTATTTCCTTTTAAATTATTACTAAATTATTACTAAATTATTACTAAATTATTTTTTGATTTTTGTTTTTTAGTGTGCATTTCATTCAATAATCATCAATTGCTAAAAATCATTCCTCTCACGTCATGCGATATGGTTTTAACCATTCTGCTATTTCTAAGTATTTAATAGCATACTCTCCGTAGTCATAAACAGTATGCTATTAAAAAAAACAACACTTGTGTTATGTTTGAACAAATTTATAAATACTTTTGCAATAATTAAAATTCAATAAATTTGCGAAATCCATCACTATATATTGCACCGAGTAAATTAGGTGGTCGCGGTGTTTTCACTGGCGTTCACATCAAGAAAGGTGAATTGATAGAAATTTGCCCAGTTATAATTTTAAAAGATGGCGAATCTAAACTATTGGACACAACAACACTGTACGATTATTATTTTTTTTGGGGCGAAGGCGAAAAACAAAGCTGTATTGCACTCGGATATGGCTCACTGTACAATCATAATGCACCATCGAACGCCGATTACTTAATGGATTACGGCACAACCTCGATTGAAGTTTTTGCGGTGAGTAATATAGATATTGGCGACGAAATAACCATTAATTACAATGGTGACCCGAATGATAAAACACCGCCTTGGTTTTTAACAGATGGTAAGAAAAGATGAATAGCAAATAGCAAAAAGTAGCAACATTTAGAACTAATAATGCGCATAATTATTTCAGCAGGTGGAACAGGCGGACATATTTTTCCAGCACTTTCAGTAGCGGATGCATTAAAAAAAGCACAACCCGAGACTCAAATTTTATTTGTCGGTGCATTAGGCAGAATGGAGATGGAGCGCGTGCCTGCGCATGGTTACGACATTATTGGATTACCGATTGCGGGTTTTCAACGTCAACTCAATTTGAAAAATATTTGGCTGAATAATCAATTACCATTTAAAATTGTAAGGTCACTTCTTAAAGTGCGCGGCATAATAAAAAATTTCAAACCGGATGTAGTAGTCGGTTTTGGTGGATATGCGTCTGGACCAACTTTGCGCGCCGCCGCATCAGCCAACATTCCGACAGTTTTGCAAGAGCAAAATTCTTATGCTGGTGTGACAAATAAAATTTTAGCACGCAATGCACAAAAAATTTGTGTTGCTTATCCAGACATGGAAAAATATTTTCCTTCTGAAAAAATTATTTTTACTGGCAATCCTGTGCGCGCTGAAATTTCTGCCAAAAAAGATTTAAATAATGCAGAGGCATATAAATATTTTGGTCTCGATGCTACTAAAAAAACAATCGCTATTCTCGGCGGTTCGCTGGGTGCACGCACACTAAACAATATTATGTCAGCTAATTTAGATTTTTGGAAATCACATCCTGACATTCAAGTTATTTGGCAATGCGGCAAATTTAATTTCGACAATTTAAAAAATAGTGAAACGGCGCAATTACCCAATGTGAAAATTATGCCTTTCGTTCAACAAATGAATTTTCTTTACGATTGCGCGAATGCAATTATTACCCGCTCGGGCGCGCTCACCGTTTCTGAATTATGCATTGTTGGAACACCAACAATTTTTGTACCTTCGCCCAACGTTGCGGAAGATCATCAAACAAAAAATGCAATGGCTTTAGTGGATAAGCAAGCTGCGCTTTTTTTAACAGACGCAACAGCACTTAGTATGGCACCGAAGCTGGTTATTGATTTGCTAAATAATGAAAATCTGTGTGCACAACTCAAAAAAAATATGCAATCTCTTGCAAAACCGAATGCAGCAGCGGAAATTGCAGAAATTATTCAAAAAATAGCAAAATAAAATTATTTTTGTTATTTTTTGATCACTACACACTATAGTTTATAAGTAACATATTTTCTAAATGGCGCGTACGCAACAAGAAACCAGAAGTTATAAAATTAATAAAACCCGCGTTGTTTGGGTTTTTGGTGCCATTTTGTTGCTCTTGCTCTTGCTTTTTGTTACACAGAAAAAGAATGAAGGTGTTATCTCAGGTGTAGAGGTTGAAATAATTCCTTTAGCGAATGAAGAAAACGTTTTTATAACTGAAAACGATATAAAAACCATCATTAAAAGTAATTTTGATGGCGACTTAATAAATACACAACTTTCTAGAGCTAATGTTTCGCTCATTGAATCAGTTTTAAAACAAGATCCATTTATTGATCGCGTTGATACGTATGTAGATGCTTCCAATTTTATTCACGTTAAAGTCTATCAGAGAAAACCTATTTGTCGAATTATTGACAATGAGAACCGACAATACTATTTATCTGAAAAAGGCGATTACGTGCCACTTTCAAAACATTATACATCGCGGGTAATTGTTGTAACGGGTGCTGTTACAATTTTTGCAAACGATTATCTGACAAATCCGAATTACAAAGGTAATTTGCGCGATATCTATAATCTTGTAAAACTTTTAACAGCCGATAATTTTTTTCAACCCCTTGTTCAACAAATTTATATTGATGCCAATAGCGAATTTACTTTAGTGCCCAATGTTGGTGAGCAAAAAATACGCATCGGAGATTGTAACGATATAGATGATAAATTCAACAGGATAAAGATTTTTTATAAGGAAGCAATGCCTTACACGGGTTGGAATACTTACAGTTCGATTTCAGTAAAATTTAAAGGGCAAATTGTTTGTAAAAAATAGTGACTTTCATCGCAATTTCAGTTTAAATGTTTAAACAAGAAAGCTAAATTATTAATCTCTAACAAAATAATAAAAAAATGTTTGTACAAGAAATTAAAAAATGTTAATTCCTTTTTTTAAGTATTGTATTTACAATTTTGTTATTACTTTTATGTGTCAAATTCAGATCGTTAAAACTTAAAACAACACGTAATTATGGTCAACGAAGATTATTTACATTGTAGTGCTTATGAAGGTCAAACTTTGCATCCAACGGAAGCTAACTTTACTGCTTTTTTTCACGAAGAGAGTAAATTAAATTTTTTCGCACTCTTAGATGCCGATGGCGCAGTACTCTTAAAAAGTGAAGGATATCCGCAAGAAGCATCGCGCGAAAACGGCATCCAATCGGTTATAAAAAACCGCCCTAATCGCGATTTCTATTCTGTTAAAGAATTAGAAGGCGAGTATTACTTGAGCTTACGCGCAGCAAATTATCGCGAAATTGCACGCACTTGTCGCCACAAAACAGAAGCTGAAGCATTAGCGCTTCTTCCGTTTGTAACGGGTCAACAAATTCGTAAACGCGTAGTCACTGAAGCCGTTGCTGCTGCAACAGCAACTACTGCTGCACATTCAAATGATCGTCGTGAAGACGATTATTTAGCTTGTCATTTTTATGAAAATCATCCATCTGTTAATCATGAAGATGGTATGGTTAAATTCACACACGAAAACGGCAAAAATTATTTTGCTTGGTACGACAAAAATAATCAGTTATTATTGCGTTCGGAAGGCTATCCAACGACTGCTGCGCGTGATAATGGTTATGCTTCAGTGTTAAAAAACCGCGATTTAGAGGAGCGTTACGCAATTGAAGAGAAAATGGGTTATTACTTTGCTTACCTAAAAGCAGGTAATCACCAAGAAATTGCACGTGGCTGTGGAAAGAAAACTTACGAAGAAGCTGCTGCTTTGTATCCAAGTGCGCGTGCAGAAGCAAAACTCAAACCTACTATGGTGGTTACGCCAATTATAGAAGCACCTAAAGTTTCTATACCAACGGTAGGAGTTCCGAAAGTCTCTGTACCAGTTATAGAAGCACCAAAATTAGAAGTTCCAGCTATCGCGGCTACTGCTGCGGCTGTTGCTGCTTCGATTCCTCATATTGAATTACCCAAAGTTGAAGTTCCTCACGTTGAAGTTCCTACAATAGAAATTCCTCACGTTGAAATTCCTCACGTTGAAGTTCCTACAATAGAAATTCCTCACGTTGAAATTCCTCACGTTGAAATTCCTACAATAGAAATTCCTAAAGTGGAAGTACCTCACGTTGCAGTTCCAGTTGTTGCGGCTACACTTGCTGCCGTTGCTGCTACTGTTCCTCATATGGAATTACCCAAATTAGAAGCTCCTCATGTCCAAGTGCCGCATTTAGAGTTACCTAAAGTTGAAGTTCCTCACGTTGTTGTTCCAGTTGTTGCGGCTACACTTGCTGCCGTCGCTGCTACTGTTCCTCATGTGGAAATTCCGAAGGTAGAGATTCCAAAAGTAACTATGGAAGTTCCAAAAGTAGAAATACCAAAGGTAGAAGTTCCAAAAGTTGTTGTGGAAGCACCAAAGGTAGAAGTTCCAAAAGTTGTTATGGAAGCGCCAAATGTAGAGATTAAAAAAGTTGTTGCTGCTGCTACGGCTATAACGGCTGCTGTGGCTGTAACGAATATTCCGCACAAAAAAGAGGAATTCAAAAAAGTTGTTACACCCGTAACACCTATTGTTGAAACGCCAATAGTTGAAGAGAAAA
>JAYVVO010000176.1:0-5504 GCA_043786955.1 Saprospiraceae bacterium | reverse complement strand
AAATACTCACCACAACGACATCGTTTTCTGTGGCGCATTGTTTTACCAACGCTAAATGACCCGCGTGCAAAGCGCCCATAGTCGGTACAAAACCAATTTGTTTGCGTTGCTTTTTCAGGTGCGCTATATGTTTTTTTATATCAATTACTTTTTGAAGTATCAGCATAGAACGCGAGATAGATAGAATTAATCAGTAGGAGTGAAAGGTCACTTGTAAATATACGGCGTTAAATAAACCAAATTTATGATTTTGTGGAATAATTAGTTGCAATTCCACAAAAATTTCTCTTAAATTTCTCTTAAAATATGCTTAGACATATAAAACTATAGAAAGTGGATAATTTTTGTGCTAAAAAAAATGTAACTTTGCGCTGCAAAATTTTGCTAAACTTTCTTAGAGTTCAAAATTAACGAAGTAGTGATTGTAATTTTATTTAGAAATTATAAGTTTTGCGCTTCGTTCCTATAAATCAAAGCATGAGTAAGAAAAAAGTTCTTATCATAGCGCAAGAAATGGAGCCTTACACAGAAGGATCGTTACTTGCTCAATTGGCAAATAAATTACCACTTTATTTAAATACAAACGATTGTGAAATTCGGATATTGATGCCGCGTTTTGGTTCAGTGAATGAACGTCGCCACAGATTGCACGAAGTTGTAAGACTTTCGGGCATGAATATAATTGTTAACGACGACGATTATCCACTGATTATTAAAGTCGCTTCGTTGCCAGGCAGTCGCATTCAAGTTTATTTTTTAGATAACGACGATTTTTTTAAACGCAAGTTTTTATTTGAGAACGAAGAAGGCATAGAGTTTGCGGATAATTTAGAACGCTCTGTTTTTTTCTCTAAAGGAGCTATCGAAACGGTGCGAAAATTCGGTTGGGCACCCGAAATAATTCATTGTCATGGATGGTTTACAGCACTTATTCCGTTGTACATCCGCACTGCTTACAAACAAGATCCCGTTTTCCAAAATTCTAAAATCATTTACTCTTTAGTAAAAGATCAGCCGACAAATATAACGTTTGAAGCACTGCGCACCAAAGCACTTATAAATAATATTGACCCAATAATTATGTTAGATGCCAAAACGGATAGTGGTGCAGACTTACACCGCGCGGCAATTAAAAATTCGGATGGAATAATTTTTGTTGAAGGCGATTTGCCAGAGCAATATTACCAATATGTTGAAACTTTTGGTAAGAAAAAATTGGACGCACCGGTTACTGAAAATTTTGGCAAAGATTATCTTAATTTCTATGAATTATTAATGGCTGAAAATATAAGCGAATAAAAAATCTCTCATCAAGCAACGAAAACCACGTGCTCATTCGTTTACATTGAAATTCACTCTCTTACATGAAAAATATTGTTGTTGCAGGCATTATAAGTTTTTTTCTTATAGCCTTTGCGAGTTGTAATAAATCTTCCGAATTAGGTTTAAACATTTTTGCTACCGATCAAATTAACGCACTTTTTACCGATACGCTTTCCTTATCGGCAATAAATGAATCTACAGACAGTGTTTTAGTGTACAATTACGGTTCAACCCCGTTTGATAGTTTATTGGTAGGTAGAATAAATGATTCGTTGTTTGGCATTCAAGAGTCGCAGATTTTTTTTAAACCTTTAAGTTTAAGTATTCCTTCCAATTTAGGCAGTGCTATTTTCGATTCTGTTGTCATGGTTTTAGGTTATTCGGTTGCCAATAATTATGGTGATACGACTGATTTACAAAAATTAGAAGTTTACAGACTCACCGAAGATATGGCGCAAACGAATGTTATTTATTCAACTAAAAAATTTGCCCAAGAAAGTACGCCTATCGGAAGTATAAGTTTTATTCCTTCGCCGAATACTACGACTGTAAAATATACGCCCGATACGGCTGCGATCACCAAATTCGATACTACGTATTTTCCGCCGCAATTGCGCATACGTTTAGATCAACTCAATCCATCACTCTTACATCTTCTTTCTTCGCTAGATACTTCTATTTTAGGTACAAATGTTAATTTAGATACCATATTTGATAGTGCTGTCAATGGTTTTACGATTTGCGCTAAGCGTACCTCTAAATGTATGCTTTCGCTGAATTTGTCTAATTCATCGAGTACAGCAACCAACGCAGGCGCAGGGATTTATGCTTTTTACCATTTACCGAGGGATACTACCCATCATGCTTTTCAATTGCAAACGGGTTCAATCAGTCCGCGTTCCATGTATTTTACTTCTGGTATTAAAAAATCTTTCGCAGGAAAATACTTGAACTCAACGACTACATCAGGCGATTATTTATTGCTGCAAGGTATGGCTGGACCGAATATAAAATTTGAAATCCCGAACTTAAAAGCTTGGAAAGGTGATCAAAAAATTGCTATCAATAAAGCAGAACTGGAATTCACGCTGAAAACTACCGATGCACAAGCCTACTTATGGTCTCCAATTCAACAAATTATTGGTAGAAAACCTAATGCCAGTTTAATTGCAGACTATTCAGATAACTTAGGACTTTCGCCAAGTACTTTGCCTTATTACTATTCGGGTGGTTATTTAACGAGCGACTCTGTGACAAATGTTTTCAAACAAAAAATAAACCTGACGCACGAATTGCAACGCATTTTAGATGGTGTTGACGGTCCGACAATTTATATCACACCGAACCAAAAACAAGTCGTCGCAGCGCGCTCTATTTTTTATGGCACACGCGATCCGAAAAGAAAACCGAAGCTATCGATAACTTATACCGTTTTGAAATAAGTAGGAGAGTAATTTAGCCCAAACTTTGCGTACTTTCGGAGACTTAGGATAGCTTTAAAAGTTTCTACTTTCTTACGATAATAAAAAGAGCCGATGCACAAAATATAAGTGCATCGGCTTTTATGTTTAAAAAATTAATACTTACGCCGAAATTAAAACATCAACTATTGTTTTAAGCGCAATGAAAATCGGTTCACGACCTTCGACAGTAATCGGATTTTCATCGTCATCGGTGAGCATATCTTCTATAAAAGCAATCAAATCTTCTTCGGGCGACGTTTCAAAAAATATACTGATGCGCTCTCTGAATTTTTTTTCAGTTACACCTTCTAACAAAAGCCAATTTTTTTCTTCCGCGTTTTCAATAGCTTGTGGCGTAATTTTTGGAAATTTATTTTTTATTTTCTTAACCGATTTATAAATCACGAGCGCCGAGTATAACATTACGTCGCGCTCGTCATCGGTTAGCAGTTCAAAATCTTCGCTTGTGAAGTATGCTAAAATTTCAGGTTGCAACATATTCATGCGCGTGAGTTCTTCTTCTAAATCGGTAGTGGTTAATAGATCTACAACCGATTCAACTGTTTCTTCACTCACCAATTGTTTGACGTTTAGCGCGCCTGTTATTTCTTTTTCTAAATCTTCGTGCATCTAAATAAGGTGTTATTTTCTTTTTTAATCAACATTATCTTATCAAATGTAAGGCAATTTGCTTAAATAAATCAGCACAAAATTTATTTTCTTCTTAAAAACGTAGAAATTCTCTCATTATTTTTTTTATTAATTGTGTACATTTGCACTAAAATAGGCGTGTTCAAAAATTTACGCCCCAAGAGTATTTATGATTTTACCAATTTACGCCTACGGTCAACCTGTTTTAAAGCAAAAGTCCGTTGAAATAAAACCCGATTATCCAAACTTAAAACAACTTATCGCAAATATGTGGGAGACGATGTATTACGCATCGGGTGTAGGCATTGCTGCGCCACAAATTGGTTTGGCTATTCGTCTTTTTGTAATTGATTCTACGCAAAGTGAAAACGAAGAGCGAGTGGGATTTGTAGGTTTTAAACGCGTTTTCATTAATGCTAAACGCATTGAACCCGACAAAGGCGATAAAAACGCGCAAGAAGAAGGATGTTTAAGTATTCCAGGTATTCGCGGCGAAGTGACGCGCGCCAGTATTTTACATCTCGAATGGCTCGACGAAAATTTTGAAAAACATAGCCAAACTTTTGATGGTTTGAATGCGCGCATTATTCAACACGAGTACGACCACATTGAGGGTATTCTTTTCACAGAACACCTAACGCCTATAAAACGCAATCTTATAAGAAACAAACTTGAAAGTATCCGTCGTGGAAAAATTGATGCTGAGTATAAATTAAAAGTTGTGGGTAGGTAGTTGAGAGTTGTTAGTTACGTGTTTACGAAAGTTTTGATTTAAATTTTCGCATACGAATTTGATAAATTTATAAATAAAGTTCTTTGACAATTTTGGTTTAGCGATTTTTGGTTTAAATATTACATTTATGCCGAGAACTAAAATTATACGACCTAAGCCAGTGAATTTAAATGAATTACTTGCCTCAATTGGCTTTGATTCTGTTACTAAATTAGCTGGCCACTTGAAGCTGATAAAAATGTTTTAAAACTTACTACGACTGTCATGTTTAAACTTTTATTCTATTGTCTCATAGAATCAAATCGTTTGAGCCTTCGGATTATGGAATTGGCTTATTGCAGCCCTATTTCAAAGCCCTTGAGAAAACAGCCTTTGGCTTTATTGCACATAGTATTATAAACAGTAGACTTAAAACGATGGATGTGCGCGTATTTGAACAACTTTATTAAAAAGCTCACCAAGAATTATCGAATCACTATGCTGAAAAAGAAGTACTCAAGTGCTATAACATTAAAAGATTCGATTCCACTATAATTAGTGTTTTGAGTCATTTACTCAAAGGGATGGAAGCCAGTAATACGAAAAATCATAAAACGGTAAAAAACAAAATTAAAGTAACTACCGAACTGACAAATGATTTTAAAGTATCTTTCGCTCTCAATAAAGATTAAGCGTATTTAAGTGAAGAAACAGCACTTAGAGAACTTATCGAAAGCGCGTCGCACAGCAAAAAAGATGTGATCGTCTTTAACTGAGCTTAAAAAGTAGAGCAACCTTTATCAAATTCAATGCGAATACCCATTTTGTAACACATTTAAATGATAAATGCCACTATAAATTCATTCGAGTACATACGTCAAGTAAATACTTAGATACCGAAAAGCAAAATCAACTCCTCGAATTTATACAAGATAGCATTGTCTATTTATATGGTCAGTCAAATAAAGTAATTGAAGAAGAATTCATGCTTGTAGGGGTAAAACGCAGCGAAGACGGGAAAATAATCTATTTGGTAACAAATATCTTAGATTTATCAGCACATCAAATTGCTTAAATCTACAAATACCGTTGGGATATAGAAGTTTTTTTTAGATTTCTTGAACAAGAATTAAAACTTAAACATCTTATAGGACATGACACAAATACGATAAAGATAATGCTACACTGTACAATTTATTGTAGCAATTTTAATATTAGTGTACAAGAAGAAAAATCAAATTTCTTCTTATAAAATCGCTAAAACCCAATTTGTCAAAGAACTCGAATACTCTGTTTGGTACGACGTAATGAATGATCCAGAGTATAGTGAAATTTGTAAACAAAATTTAAAAAAT
>JAYVVO010000175.1:0-5507 GCA_043786955.1 Saprospiraceae bacterium | reverse complement strand
CTAATTTAGAATTTTGGGAGATTTACAGAATTTCTGATCCCGTAATGGCGCAAAGTTTGCAAGATGCGGACAACGTTTTAAAAGCCATTCAGATTGGTCAAAAACCAGATTCTTCTGCTACGCCCGATTCAATTAAAAATGGTATTCGCGGTCCGTTATTTACGGTTTTAAATCCGAATGCTAATAATTTTTCGCCTTCAGTTATCGGAACTGCCGATAAAAACAAACGCGAAATAGTAATGCAAATGTTGGCTCAACCAGAAGTGCAAGCAAAATTTCCGCACGATATTGTTTTTAGATGGAGCAAAGATGCGATTAAAGATAAAAATGGTAAATCCACGAACATTTATGAGTTATATGCTTTGAAAAAAACGGCAGGTAAAGACGGTCCAGCATTGAATGGTGAAGTCGTTACGGATGCAAAAGCTATACCGCGTGAAAAAGGCTCGGGTGATTTTGAAATTTCGTTGGCAATGAATCCAGCAGGAGCAACGGCATGGGGACAATTAACAACACGTTGTGCGAACGATAAAAATAGAGAAGTAGCTATCGTTTTAGATGATGATGTAGTTTCTGCACCGAGCGTAAATTCACCAATTTTAGAAGGTCGTTCTTCTATCACAGGTAGTTATGATGCACAAGGTGCAAAAGATATGGCGAGCATGTTGCAAGTTGGTAAATTACCAGCGCGCACAGAAATTATACAAGAAAACACTGTTGGACCCACACTGGGTGCTGAAAATATTCGCGCTTCGTTCATATCGCTTTCTTTAGCGTTTCTTTCGATTCTCGTGTTCATGGCAATTTATTATTCAACGGGTGGTATTATTTCTATCATCGCGTTGTTTGCTAATTTGTTTTTTATAATTGGTATGCTGACATCGAAAGGTACAGTTTTAACTTTGCCAGGCATTGCAGGTATTGTTTTGACGATGGGTATGGCAGTTGATGCGAACGTTATTATTTACGAGCGTATTCGTGAAGAAATAAATTCAGGAAAAGCAATGCTCGAAGCTGTTTCCGTAGGATTTAAAAAATCATTCCCTGCTATTCTCGACGGTAATGCAACAGCGTTTATTGCTGCTGTAGTGCTTGCCGTTTTCGGACTCGGACCAATTAAAGGTTTCGGAACAGTTCTCTGGATTGGTATTGTTTTTACTTTATTCACAGCGTTTTTACTCACGCATATCATCGTTGATTATTGGATTGCACGCGGTTGGAAAATTAAATTCTTTGCACCGTTCTCTGAACGCGCATTCAAAAATATTAATGTTGATTGGATGAAATTGCGTAAGTACGCTTACGTCGGATCATCTGTATTTATTTTAATAGGCCTCGGCGCTTATTTAACCCGTGGTTTTGAACTCGGCGTTGACTTTAAAGGTGGTTATTCATACAACGTTCAATTCGATAAAGACATCAACGTGGATCAGTTGCGGAATACTTTAACGACGGCTTTCGACAAAAATATACCCGTCGTAAAAGCTGTTAGTAATTCCCGCACATACAATATTACGACTTCGTTTTTAGTAAACGACCAAAGTACTCAAGCGCAAGATCAAGTGACGCAACGTTTATACGATGCTATTAATTCAACTGTTGATGGTGGTCAATTGAACTTAGATAATTTTAAAAAAGGCGTTCCGACGGGTACACATATCGTGTCGTCTACTAAAGTAGGTCCAACTGTTGCCGATGATATTAAAAAGTCATCGTTCATTGCAGGATTTCTCGGTTTACTCGGAATTGGTTTATATATCGTTATTCGCTTCAAACGTTGGCAGTATTCGGCGGGCGCCATTATTGCAACGCTGCACGATGCACTCATTACGCTTTCGGTTTTCGCTATTTTCCATGGTATTTTACCATTCTCTTTAGAAATTGACCAAGCACTTATCGCGGCTGTTCTGACGATTCTCGGTTATTCGATCAATGATACAGTTATTGTTTACGACCGTATTCGCGAATATATGCGCACCGAAACAAGTAAACCGATGTCGCAAGTTATTAATGACGCTGTGAACTCTGTGTTCTCGCGTACTATTATAACTTCATTCATCATGGTGATGGTGTTGTTAATACTTTTCATTTTTGGTGGAAGCAGTATTCGTGGATTTGCATTTGCCTTATTGATCGGTATTATCGCTGGTACATACTCATCCGTATTTATTGCTGCACCGATTATGTTAGATTTATCGAAGAAACTAGATCTTTCTGATGTAAAGACAGTGACAAATGCGACAACTCAATCTCCAGCAGTTCAAAAAGCGCGTGCAACGGCGAAGAAAGTGACGCAACCATAAAAGTGTTAAAAGTTCAAGCAATAAAAAAGGCGATTCAGTATTACTGATTCGCCTTTTTTATTTTTCTTGATGCTCATAACTTAATACACTGTAACCAAATGTTTCTTAAACTAAAGTGAAGTCGGACTTTAAAAAGAAAAACTATAATTCCAGCCTTTAATACGAACGCGCGGTAATTAAATTTTTTTTAAAAAACGTGAAAATTAATTCCAATTCTATTTTCGCGTAAACTGTTCAAAGTATTATCGAAGACAGAACCTGGTCTAATCAGACTGCTCAAACCAACGGCGTAATTCAAACCAGGATTAATTGTAAATCGCCACCATTTAAATTCAAATCCGAAAATAACGTCCACGTAACTATTAAATGGATTAAATTGCAAAGTTTGATTTTGCGGTGTTCCACTAAATTTCCAACCAAAATCTAAACCGAGCGCAATATTGGGTGGAAATCTTAATTGTCGCATCGTGTATTTAATATGAACAGGTACGCGAAATTCAGTGAGTTTAAATTTAGCAATTCCGATCGCATTCGGTAGAGTGTCAGTGTTTAGTTCGCCCGATCTAAAATTTAAATCGCCTTCACCAACTAAATCCCAATATTTACTCAATCTATAAATTCCTGATAACCCGAGTGTGAAACCCGTAAAACTATTAGCATTTGCATTTTTAAGTTTTTGCGCAGTGCCGTTTAAATTTGTAATATCGAATTGAAAAGCAGTTTGCTCAATACCTGTTGAAAATCCTAATTGAAATTTTTTAGTTTTATATTTTTTGGTACTGTCTGGTTTTGAAGAATCTTTTGGCGCAATAATTTTTTTTGAATCGTTGGATAATGGAATAGTTTTTAACGATAATGAGTCTTGCTTTGTAAGCGATTTATCACTAAAAGGACTCTGCTTTTTAATACTATTAATCGTAAAGATTGTTTGAGAATGCAATTCACAAATTGAAATAAAATAAATAAAAAAGCGCAAACCGAATCGAATCATAACTTATTATTTTAAAATTCTGATTAATGGTTAATTAATTTTTAATTTTGCAAAGCAATTTAAAAAAGTTGAACTAAAAAAATAGATTCTTGTTACATTAGTAACTTTCAATAAAAATTGAAAGTTCATGAGATACAATAAATTAAATTCCTTTATGGTTTCACATAAATCTGTGCCATTTCAGTTACTCACAAAAACATCTAATTCAAAGTTAAATACTATTTCTGAAAAAGTATTTAATAATGAGAGAATAAATTTTGAAGAAGGCATAACGCTGTTTGAAGAAGGTGATTTAAGTTTCTTAGGTTACTTAGCGAACTATGTGCGCGAAAAAAAGAATGGCGATAACACTTATTTCAATAGAAATTTTCATATCGAACCTACGAATTTGTGTATATATACGTGTAAATTCTGTTCGTACAGTCGATTGATTAAAGAGCGCGAGCAAGGTTGGGAATATACGAACGACGATATGTTTAACATCGTTAAAAATTACGACGGTAAACCTGTAACGGAAGTGCATATTGTGGGTGGCGTATTGCCGCAATACGATTTAAAATTTTATACAGAACTTTTTGCGCGCATTCACGCCTATCGCCCCGAACTTCACATCAAAGCATTGACACCTGTCGAGTACCATTATATTCTTAAGAAAGCGAAGGTGAGTTATGAAGAGGGGATGAAAATGATAAAAGATTCGGGTGTTGGTTCATTACCCGGCGGTGGTGCGGAAATTTTTCATCCTGACATCAGAAAAATTATTGCAAACGATAAATGCACTGGCGAGCAGTGGTTGAAAATTCACGAGATTTGGCACAATCTCGGTATGCGCTCGAATGCAACGATGCTATACGGACATATTGAAAAATACGAACACCGCATTGATCATCTCGAAAAATTGCGTGAACTACAAGATAAAACGGGTGGATTTCAAACATTTATTCCTTTAAAATTTAGGAATAAAGATAACGAAATGTCGCACGTTGCAGAGAGTACAACCGTTGAAGATTTAAAAAACTACGCTGTATCACGTATTTACCTCGATAATTTTCAGCACATAAAAGCGTATTGGCCCATGATTGGTAGAAACACCGCCCAAATTTCTTTGGCTTTTGGTGTTGATGATATTGACGGAACGATTGATGATACGACAAAAATTTATTCAATGGCGGGTTCAGAAGAGCAATCACCCGCGCTTTCAACCGAAGCATTGGTGACAATGATTCGTCGCGTGGGTCGCAAACCGATTGAACGCGATACGCTTTATAATGTCGTGACAGATTATACGGATGTTGTTTTTGAAGAAGACACTGCCTTTAGAGGCTATTTGGAATTACCCGTCATCTAGCTATGAGCCTTGAGCTATGAGCTAATCTCGTAGATCTACAAGTGACTCAAAGTTCAAAGCTCAAAGCTCACAACTATGAATGTGTATATGGTAAGGCATGGCGAAACTGCCTTTAATAAATTAGGAATTGTTCAAGGTAGCGGTATAGATTCTGACCTGAACGATATTGGAAAAAACCAAGCCGCACAACTTTACGAAATGTATAAAAATATTCCTTTCGATGTGATTTTGCTTTCTAAACTTAAACGGACTTATCAAACAGCGCAAAATTTTATTGAAATCGGGAACGTTAAATATTTAAAACTGGAAGCACTGAATGAAATTTCGTGGGGAGAAAATGAAGGGAAATCTTTTACACCCGAACGCGAAATTATTTTCAACCACGTTACGAATAGCTGGGCACATGGAAATTTAGAAGCTAAAATTCCTGGCGGAGAAAGTGCGCACGAACTCTTCGAGCGTTGTAGTATGGTCGTGGATTTTCTGAAAGATAATTATCACAAACTCAATAACGTTTTAATTGTGACACACGGTAGAACGTTAACGGCACTGCATATTTTATTTACAAAAAATTTTAAGACAGAAATAAATACGTTCAAACACCCGAACACGTCGCTTTATAAATACGAATATAATGGCGTAGAATTTGTAAACACGCTCCATAAAGATTTAAAACACTTAGAGTTAGCTGCAGAAAAAAATGGTTGGTAGATGGATTTTAAATTCAAAAATCAATTTTCAAATTTTACAATCAGCTTTCCACTGACTTCACATATTATGCAAGAAATTAAAAGAATTACAGCCGTAAGTTACCTCAATACAAAACCTTTTCTATATGGTTTGTTGCACCATCCTATTCATAAAA
>JAYVVO010000174.1:0-1858 GCA_043786955.1 Saprospiraceae bacterium | reverse complement strand
TGACTCAAAAATAATTGAGGGGGTGTGTTTTTCATCTGCTATGCACGCGCTCATCGCCGTTGATGCAAATTGTCAAGCACTCACACCCTGTATTATTTGGTCTGATAATCGCGCTTACAAAGAAGCCGAAGAATTAAATCGGAATGAAATACTTGCCGATGAAATCTATAAAATCTCTGGAACGCCCATACATTCCATGTCGCCATTGACCAAATTAATTTGGTTAAAGAAAAACCAACCCGAAATTTTTAATGCGGCGCATAAATTTATCGGCATCAAAGAATATGTTTTATGGCGACTAACGGGCAAATTTGTCGTTGATTATTCTATCGCATCCGCCACTGGTTTGCTCGACATTCAAACCAAAAATTGGTCAAAAAAATGTTTAGATCTTGTGGGTATTACTGCGAACCAACTATCCGACTTAGTCTCTCCATATTATAAAATTACTGTGAGCAATGATTTTATTTTTAAAAACACGCGCTTAACTACTAACAACCAACAACTAACAACTATTATTATTGGTGGCAGCGATGGCGGATTAGCCAATTGGGGTTCGGGCGCACACGCTATTGGTGATGCCGTAATCTCGATTGGCACAAGCGGTGCCATGCGTTTATTGAGTGATAAACCATTTTTTGACGCGGAAAGACGCACCTTCTCTTATGTTTTTGATGAAAATTTATATCTTATCGGAGGCGGAACAAATGCTGGCGCTGGTGTTTTGCAATGGTTACACGATTCTTTTTTAGGCTTATCGGATTCTATGTCCGATTTTTTAAAATTAGCAGAGAGTATTCCTATCGGTAGCGATAATTTATTATTTCTACCTTACATCAACGGAGAGCGCGCGCCGCTTTGGGATGCACACGTGCGCGGTTCTTTTTTGTGTATGAGTGCCTTGCATACGCGCGCTCATGCTGTAAGAGCAGCAATGGAAGGCGTTATTTTTCATCTCAATTTATTGAATCAAATTTTAAAAGAATCGCATAATATTACACGCATTATTGCCGGTGGCGGATTTGCGCACAGCGTAACGTGGATTCAAATTTTATCTGATATTTTCGACGCAACTATAGAGATAGCTGAGACGGTTGAAATTTCAGCCCTCGGAGCAGCAATGGTGGGTGCAAAAGCCTTAGAACTTTCTGAATTACCCAATCCTCATATTAATGCAACCTACGTTCCTCATTCAGAAAATGTTGAACAATATAAGAGCCATCAAAAAAGATTTATTGAAGCGTACACTGTTGTAAAAAATATTTCAAGAGCTTAAGTTGGCACAAACAAAACGCCAATTGCCGCTTAAATCTTTTTTTGTTTCTACATTTTCAAAACCTTCGTGAGTAAAATGCTTTGCAACGGCTTCCACGTTTTCAAAATGACATTCTACATAAATTTTACCTTTAGAATTTAAATACTGCTTTGCAAATTGTGCGATAGCAATATAAAATTGCAATGGATTATTGTTTTCAACAAATAAAGCCAGATGGGGTTCAAAATTTAAAACATTGGCGTGCATAAAATGCACATCACTACGAGGAATATAAGGTGGATTGGAAACTATAATATCGTATTTTTTTTCAGCATTTACAAAATCCTTTTTCAAAACATCGCCAATAAAAAAATCAACATCTAAATTATTTCTGTAAGCATTTTTGCTCGCCGTTATTAAAGCAGCTTCACTGATATCAAATGCGGAAACATTCCACTCTGGTTTTTTAAATTTTAATGCACAGGCAATACATCCACTACCCGTTCCGATATCCAGCACTGCAATTTCTTTTTCCGAATGATTTTCTAAAATCCATTCCACCAATTCTTCCGTTTCTGGTCTTGGAATTAAAACGGAAGCATT
>JAYVVO010000173.1:0-1858 GCA_043786955.1 Saprospiraceae bacterium | reverse complement strand
TCGAGTTTATGTCACGCGGACCAATTGTTGCCGCAATTTTAGAAAAAGATAATGCAGTTGCTGATTTCAGAGCGCAAATTGGTGCAACAAATCCTGCGAATGCTGAAGCAGGTACTATTCGCGCAAAATTTGCCAAAAGTATTGGCGAAAATGCCGTTCACGGTTCTGATTCAGATGAAAATGCAGCGATTGAAGGTGCATTTTTCTTTTCACAATTTGAAGTATTTTAATAAAGGGTTCAAATATGAACCCTTACTATTTGCGATTGGCACGTTCCATTAACACGAGTAAGGGTTCATATTTGAACCCTCTAAAAACTTATGACACCCGAAGAAGCGCTCAAAAAATATTGGAATTTTTCTGCTTTTCGCGGTGTTCAGCGCGAAGCCATTCAATCTGCTTTGGATGGACGCGATACATTAGCTTTACTTCCAACAGGTGGCGGTAAAAGTTTGTGTTACCAAATTCCTGCGGTCTGTAGCGAAGGTGTTTGTATAGTAGTGACACCGCTCATTGCGCTGATGCTTGATCAAGTTCAGAATTTAAAACAACTCGGATTTTCAGCGCAAGCGATTCATACGGGTATGTCTTCGCGCGATATTGACCGCTTTTTAGACAATGCCGTTTATGGCGCGACAAAATTTCTTTTCCTTTCGCCCGAAAGATTACAAACTGACATTGTTCAGGCGCGCTTGCACCGCATGCCGATTTGTTTTTTTGTCATTGATGAGGCGCATTGCATTAGTCAGTGGGGTTACGATTTCCGACCAGCTTATTTAAACATTCATATTTTGCGCGAGCTCGCGCCCAAAATCCCTTTTATTGCGCTCACCGCAACGGCTACCCCTGAAGTAGCAGATGATATTTGCGAAAAACTCCAATTCGGGAAAAACGCAGGTAAGTTTGTTCAAAGTTTTGTGCGACCGAATTTGAGTTACATCGTTCGACACACAGAAGATAAACTCAAAAAGCTTGAAGATATTCTTTCCAAAACGCACGGCTCGAGCATTGTTTATGTGCGCAATCGCCGACGCGCACAAGAAATTGCATCACATCTTCAAACGTTAAAGTTCGATGCAGATTATTATACGGCGGGTTTAAGCATGGATGAACGCAGCGAACGACAATCGCGCTGGACGCAAAACAGATTAGATACTATTGTCGCTACCAACGCTTTCGGAATGGGAATTGATAAATCGGACGTGCGGACTGTTGTGCATTACGATGTTCCCGACGCGTTAGAAAGTTATTACCAAGAAGCTGGGCGCGCAGGACGAGATGGAAAAATATCCTACGCCGTTGTTTTATATCAAGATGCCGATGGCGAAGTGCTGAAACGTAACGTCGCGCTGAATTTTCCAGAAGTAAAAGAGATTAGAACTTTCTACGACAATGTGGGCAGTTATCTCCAAATTCCTTATAACGAAGGCGAAGGCGAAACTTTCGATTTCGACATAAATGTTTTTGCCGATAAAATCGGGATGAACGTTATATCGGCATTGACGATGCTTAAAATTATTGAGCAAGATGCGTGGTGGTCGTTTTCGGACGCATTTTTTTTGCCTTCGAGCATTCGCTTAGCGGTTTCGCGCACCAGTTTGAACGATTTTGAAATGAAAAATAGAAATCACGAGCATATTCTGAAAGGTATCATGCGCTTTTTGCCAGGCGTTGCGCGCGAACCTATACAGTTTTCAGAATTTGCATTGGCGAAATTTTTAAACAGACCTTTAGAAGAAGTGATTGATACTTTAAACTATTTTCACCGCGAAGGTTATGTAGATTATATGCCGCGCCGCGATACGCCGCAACTCTTTTTTTTGCGCGCACGTACTACCAAAACAAATTTCGATATTGA
>JAYVVO010000172.1:0-5532 GCA_043786955.1 Saprospiraceae bacterium | reverse complement strand
CGAGTGTATCGAAGATAGCTTTCATCGAACCACCTTTCAGCGGTGGTAAAACTTCAAATGTGATAAGCGTTTTGTCTTTTGCGGCTTCAAAATAATCTGTAACTTTCATACAACGTAAACAATCTATTTCAAAAAAATGTTTGCAAAAGTACAATAATTTGAAATTGAAAAATTAAAAACGGTTAATTAAAAATAGATATAAACTAATAATTTTTTCTTCCGTTACGTAAGCGCAGATATATTTACGTGATATTCATTTAAGTAAATTAAGATTTTACTTGTAAATTTATAATCCCAGCCTTCAGGCTGGGGTAGTTTAATTCAATAAAAGTCTTTAGATATGAATTTTTAGCCTTGAGGTCATGCCTAAAGGCAAATTTTTTATTATTTTCACCCCAGCTTTAAGGCTGAGGTTATAAACTGCACTTTATTATTCTTAAATCACGTTCTCAAAAGTAAATTAGTTGGTTTAATTTTCATTCCCAACAATTTAGCTACACAACTTTAGATGCATTTCACAAGTTTAAATGCTATTCTCTAAGAAATAAATTCTTAACTTAAATTCCAAATTGATTTGGCTGGTATTTATCTCCATATTCCATTTTGCAAAAAAGCGTGTAATTACTGCAATTTTCATTTTTCCACAAATTTGAAAACGAAATCAGAATTAGTGCGTGCGATTCAGAAAGAATTAATTTTTAACGTTGCTTACTTACAAGATCATACAATAGAAACCATTTATTTCGGCGGTGGAACGCCGTCAGTACTTTCAGCCGATGAACTCGATGAACTTATTTCTACTATTAAAACGCACTACAATGCAAGGGCAGTAAAAGAAATTACGATTGAAGCTAACCCAGACGATTTAACGCTTGATTACCTTAAAAGTATTTACAACACTCCGATAAACAGATTAAGCATTGGCGTACAATCTTTCAAAGAAAAAGATTTAAGATGGATGAATCGAGCACACAATGCGCGTCAGGCGCATGAAAGTATTGAAAATGCTTTAAAAACTGGATTTAAACATTTATCCGTTGATTTAATTTATGGGTTACCTGAAAGTACAACACTCGATTGGCTAAAAAATTTAGAAACTCTTGCGCAATTCGATGTTGAACACGCGAGTTGTTACGCTTTAACAGTTGAAGGAAATACTGCCTTGCACTATGCAATAGAAAATAAAAAACTACCACCTGTAAAGGATGAAACGATGGTACGCGATTTCAATTTATTGATGCAATTTATGCCCGAACATGGTTTTGAGCAATATGAAATTTCAAATTTTGCGCGCGATGCTGCATTTGCTCAACACAATTCAAATTATTGGCTTGGCGCATGGTATTTAGGAGTTGGACCTTCAGCGCATTCTTTCAATGGTTCAAGTCGTCAATGGAATGGCGCAAATAATGCATCTTACATAAAGAGTTTGAACGATGATATTTTGCCTTTTTTAAAAGAAGAACTAACGCTGGCAAATAAGTATAACGAATACGTGATGACTCGATTGCGCACAAGTTGGGGTTGTTCGGAAAAAGAAATACTTAAACGTTTTGGAAATGAAACATCAGTTCATTTTAATCAAAATATTGCACAGTATTTAATAAACGGTTGGGTAGAAATAATTAAAAATAAAGCGGAGGAAGTTGAAATTAATTTTAACTCTTTTCAAACTATTCCTTCAGATACTATTTATAAACTTTCCAATAAAGGAAAACTCCATGCTGATTTAATCGCTTCCGAATTATTTATTTAATTTGTTTTTTCGTAGTTGTTTAAGAACGCACTTAAACTAACAACTATCAACGAACAACTATCAACCAATCTAATTACAACACCCATTGTTGGTGCAATTGTAAGTTACTCTATAATTTAAACTGGAATTGGGTGAAGTTGTATAATTAGCGCCGTTAGCTCCATTTATGTTTGTCCAGGTAGAGCCGCCAGCAGTTTTGCTCTGCCACTGTAGTTGGCAATCAGGTCGAAAATTTGTCAATACGGCATTCAGACTAATATTTCCACCGACACAAACGTTACTCGATCCAGCATTATTAATAGAAACCGAAGGGCAAGGCACGAAACCAAAATCTAATGTATGGTTGACGTATCCATTTGCACCTAAGGGTATGGTAATTGTATCAATAGCATACCCATCAAATGATTTTCCGAGTGCAGATATAAATGCGTCACTATCGTTTTGGTCATCCGCATTTGTTGCACTTCTAATTTGAACCTAAGAAAGGTAAGTACTTGTACTGACCTTTTTTTTCAGCAAAAAAGTTGCACTTCTAATTTGATCCTAAGAAATTCAATTCCATTAAAGTAAATATTAAAAAACCAGATGCAATACGTAATAAATTTTTTAAAAATTTTATACATCGGCATAGTAAAATTTGAATTAATGAAAAACTCCCTTACTTTTACGAAATTTTTATGGCAAGTTATTTGCATATTTATTTTAGTAAATTGTAGAAAGAAATTTTAGTAACTAACGATTCAACAAAGCAGTTAATGAAGACGAAAGCAGTGTTTTGGGCTAAAAACAACGAAGAAAAGCGTTTACTTTTCGCAATGCAACTCCATCCAGATACAAATTCAGTGGAGTCATGGATTTTTTCAGAGGAAATTACGACACCTGAGTTTGTTCAATTGATGAATGAAAAATGGCGAGACAACCACGAAGTAGAATTTCCTGAAGGTTTTCATCACGATTCTGAAGAACTTAGTGTGGTGAAAGGTTTACTTTCTTCGGAATTAAAACCAGAGAATCCAGAATTAATTTCGCGTTTGCAAGCTGAATGGCACTTTACGGTACTTTCAGCTAAATTATATGAAGCGTATAAATCAGAACTTGCTGATATTTCCGACAAGGTTCATGGCATGACTAAATATAGTGGTGCACTATGGGATTCACTCAAAAATTTTTGGTCAAAAGTTCAAGAGAACGTGCGCGATAAAAATTTATCTCGCGAGCATTCCGATCAATTGCGCGAAATTACGAACGGACTTTTCACACACATGAAAGAAGCGCGTACTGCACTTTCAGGAGAGTTTGAGGAAAAGAGTAAAGCCGCTCACACTGCGCTGAATCAAAAATTGGATGATATAGAAACCAAGATACATGAAAATGTTTTACGTTTCCCACAGATATTCGATATGTTACGTCATACACAAAGTTTCTACAAGGAACAAAAAATGACAAAAGATCATGGCAATCAAGTTTGGGATAGATTAGACGGTTTATTTAAAAAAATAAAACAAACCAAATTTGGTGTCGCAGAAAGCACTAACACATCGGAACGTTTAGAAAACCGAATGGAAGGCTTAGCGGGTGTGATTCAGAAAATGCAACAAGGTCTTCAGCGGGATAAACAAGATTTAGTTTACGAACAAAAACGTGCCGATCAATCGCAAGGTCAACTCGAGCAACAAATTCGCCAAGCTAAAATCATGATGATTAATGAGCGCATCAAAAACAAAGAATCTAAATTAGCGGATATGCTCAAAACGCAAAATGAAGTGGAAAGCAAAATGGCAAACCAAAAAGTTCGGGAAGCTAAAAAAGCAGAAAAAGCCGTTCTCCTAGAAACGGAACTAAAACAAGCTGATCAAGATCATCCCGCAGTTATTGAAGCTAAAATTATAAAACAGGAAAAAGATATTCATAAAATTGAGGAATCTGCAAAAAGTCAAGATGTCGCTGAAAATCACGTTGCATCTATTGAATCGGATGCCGTGAAAACCGAACATGTTGAACCTAAAGTTGAAAGTCATGAAGTTAAAGTGGAACATGATAAAACATCAGACAACACTAAAGCAGCAACAGAAGAGGCAAAATCAGCAGTTGAAAATCACGAAGTACATTCTGATTCTCAAACTAATTAGTATAATTTAAGTCAGAAATTTTAATAAAACATAAAAGCGATAAACCTCATTAACGGTTTGTCGCTTTTTTTTAAAATAATTTTTTTTTATTCAATAAGTAAGCAAACGAAATGGCATTTACTTTCGTTAGTAAATTAGAGAAAATTCTATTTGAAACGAACTAAGCAACAATTAATCCTTTAAATGCGGAAAACTCATGAAAAATATTATTCTTTTCGATCCTGAACATCGGGATAGACTTTTACCTTTGGTTTATACACGTCCTGTCTCTGAACTTCGTGTAGGCATTTTAACTATTAGTGAAAAATGGGCACGCATGATGGACGGTAAAGTATCGTACATAACCCAAGAATATTTAAACGATGCCTATCCGATTGCTATTGAAACGGTGAATTACATAATCAATGGTAGTATTTTGCCGAATGAGGAATTATGCAAGCGCATTGAAAATTTGCAGGATAATCAAGCTATTTTAAAAGATGGCGATTTTGTCGCAGCACGTATCAATCAAAAAGAACTTTATCGGCTTGTTGAAGAAAATGATACAAAAGAAATTGACGGATTTGAAATGGCGGATGTAGAATTTGAAGAAATCCGAAACGTTTGGGATATAATAACGCTCAACGATAGTTCTTTGCGTGCCGATTTTGATTTACTAACCCGCGATCGCGCATCGGCACCACTTAACAATTCTAACAGAGTGAGTGGCGATGTAAAAAATATCTTTTTAGAACCTGGTGCTATCGTTAATCATTCTATTTTAAACGCCGAAGCAGGACCAATTTATATTGGTAAAGGTGCTGAAGTGATGGAAGGTTGCACTATTCGCGGTGCTTTTGCGCTGGGTACGAAATCGGTTTTGAAAATGGGAAGTAAAATTTATGGCGCAGTATCTATCGGTCCTGGATCAAAAATGGGTGGGGAAATAAAATCTGTTGTTGTTTGGGGAAATTCTAATAAAGCGCACGAAGGATTTTTAGGTGATTCTGTCGTCGGTGAATGGTGTAATTTTGGTGCTGACTCAAACACAAGTAATTTAAAAAATAATTACGACAATGTAAAACTTTGGGATTACACTTCGCAATCAATGGTAAAAACAGATTTGCAATTTTTAGGTCTCATCATGGGAGATCATTCAAAATGCGGAATCAACACCATGTTTAATACAGGCACAGTTGTGGGCGTGAGTTGTAATATTTTTGGCGGTGGCTATCCTCCTAATTTTGTTCCATCTTTTAGTTGGGGTGGAAGCGAAGGACTGACTAATTACGATTTTTATAAAGCGTGTGAAACAATAAATCGTGTGTATGAACGCCGCAATAAGACACTTTCTGCATCGGACGGTGCTATTCTAAAATATGTTTTCAATTATTCTGCTAAATTTAGAGAATCAATTAATAATTATGAATTGCAGATGAAATAATAATGGTTAATGGTTAATGGTTAATGGTTAATGGTTAATGGTTAATGATTAATGGTTAATGGTTAATGGTTAATGGTTAATGGTTAATGGTTAATGGTTAATGGTTAATGGTTAATGGTTAAAGGTTAAAGGTTAATGGTTAATGGTTAATGGTTAATGGTTAATGGTTAATGGTTAATGGTTAATGGTTAATGGTTAATGGTTAATGGTTAATGGTTAATGGT
>JAYVVO010000171.1:0-1865 GCA_043786955.1 Saprospiraceae bacterium | reverse complement strand
CTATGTTGCAAATCCAAACATTGAGATAGTTTTTACTTTCCCAAGCATCTAATCCGCCGAGCGATGAAAATTTAACTATATCCGATGTTCCCCACGTTGAACGCGTAGATTGTTTTCGCTCAATACCTTTTGTAAATTTTCCTTTCGGGTCAACAGAAGCGAGACAAAATGTTATACCTACATTTGCAGCACTGTTTTTATAGATTGATGTTGAAGTCGCTAACTCTTTACTCTGTTTATTAAAATCTTCATTGAGTACATCAATTTGAGATTGAATTTGTGCATCTGTTAAATTTTCCGCGGCAGCGTTGTAAACCAAATGTACAACCACTGGAATATTTATTGCACTTCTTAATGAAGTAACGCCGGGTCTTTGTGTTATTTCTTGCGTGCGCACATTAATTAATTCACGCAGTTTAAGTATCTCGGGCGAGTTCGCATTTTGCTTTTCTAAAACATCTTGCGAAGCGCAATTTCTATTTTCAAATATTTGTGTTTGCGCTTGTATGCTTAACGGAAAGCATAACAATAAGCCTATTAAGGCTGCGAATTTGTTCATTGTAAGTTTGTTTCTCTTAGTGCAATGTTTGTTTTAAAATTAGTGTTTGTGTTGTAAGCTATGAGCTTTGAGCTATGAGCTTCTACTCGCGAGCCACGCTAATAGCTTTATTCATAGTGTTGTTTTTGCTTTGTCTAAAAAAAAAGTGTTCAGGACGTTTAAAACGGAAACCAAATAGCTGTGAGCTATTAAATTAAAAATCTGCTTTTACAATCTTTTTAACAACAGTTTCATACTGCGTGCTTAATTCCAGAAAATAAATTCCGATTGAAGCATCATTCATATCAATGGTGTTTAAGTTAAAATTATTCGTAGAATTATTAATTACTTGACCAGACTGCGATATTAAGCGCCAGCTCATGCTTTCAGTAGCTGAAACATTATTCGGTAGCGCTATATTCAAAATAGAATTCGTCGGATTAGGGTAAATATTTACAGCATCTAAAAATAATTGTTTCGATGTTGTACTAAAGTCTGCCCAATTTGAAAAATTACTACTTCCACAAGAAACCTTAATTCTATATTCGTATAGACTGGCTTGTTTTAAATTACTCAATTCTATTTTGGTTGATTCTGTATTAGCAATAACGCTTTGAGAAGATAATTTTTCTCGATACTCAATCGTGTAATAACCATTTGCTCCTGTATTCGACCAAGTTAAAGTCGTAGTAGTTGAGGTTGAATTCAACACCGAACCAAGAATTGGATTATCGCAAGAAGAATTAGAAATTGCTAAACTTGGAGCATCTAAAGTTTCGCGGTAACCCCCTTTGGAAAGTAACGACCACATCATCACTTTCTGGTCGTTCGTGAACATCCACATACTTTCATCGTTTACATAATCCATAAAATTCATGGACATGTCTTGAGTATTTTTTCCAGTGCAATTGCTGTAAACTGCATTTGTGATTGTTCCATAATGCGCATTTTGTTGTGTAGGTGTGTCGTTAATTCTATCATCACCACAATCAGCATCTCCCCAAATGTGATTTAAACCTAACCAATGTCCAATTTCATGCACTGCAGTTCTGCCTTTATTGAATGGTGCGTGAACAATTCCCGTTGTTCCAAAACAAGAAGGATCAATCACAACACCTTCTATTTCAGCTTTGCAACCTGGAAAAGAACTATAACCCAGTACACCGTCGCCGATGCGCGCAACATATAAATTCAAATAATTTTTAGGATTCCATGGCGCAACGCCACCAGAAGTTGATTTTTTAACATCGTCTTTTAATCCCCAAAATTGTGTCGTTGATTTATGACGCGTTATCCCAGTAGTTGGCGATTGATTAGGATCTAATTT
>JAYVVO010000170.1:0-1872 GCA_043786955.1 Saprospiraceae bacterium | reverse complement strand
GTATCTCTGTCCAAACGGCTTCAATTAATTCTTTAGGATTGAGTGAAGCATCATCCCAAAAAATTTTATTCACTTGGTGTCCATTGGCATCAAATTTAAAAAAATGAATCGTTGGTGCATATAAAAGATTGCCACGCGCTCTGCGCGTTCCGAGCCATAAAACACCGAGGTTAGTTAAACATTCTCCGTCACTGAACTTGTAGTGATCTAATAACTCGTCAATAGATTTTTGCTTTACAATGACGCTTACCCGTGACGAGTTTTTAATATCGGTCTGAAATTGTCTGAGTTTATCGCTATCTACTTCTGATTTCGGTACACGCGTTTTTTTTGTTTCCCAAATGTAAGCAGGTTTATCCGTGAACAAACGCGAAAGTTCATCGGGTAAAAGTGCCACGCAGGTATCTGCGCTGCGGAAATAATATTTGCCATCGCTCGTAGAAGCAATAGTGGCAACGGAATATAAAATTTCTAATTCAATATATTCAACGCCGTTTACAGCTTTTTTAATAGAAGGATTTAAGCCAACGTTTACTGTATTCTCTGCGATTTTCTTCTTGATGATGAAAGGCAAATCGGCATCAATTATTTGACCGATAGGCGGTAAAGATTCTCTATCTTCAAAACCAATGAGAATAAATCCGCCACGAGAATTAGCGAAACAAACGCAATCTTTGGCTAATTCTTTAAAATTAGCTGATTTACCTGTTATTATCCTCAGTGATTTTTTTTCGATAAATTGATTTTCTCTCATGTTGCCGTAAATATGGTGCAAAGGTCTGCAAAATTTTTTATATCCTGTTTAACTTCTGTCCATTTTTCTTGCTTAATGTAAATTGGCGTATAGCAATATTGCGATTGCGCCGCATTCACATCGTTGCACCACGTAACGAGGCGTTTAATTTTACGTACATCGTCCAAATCTTCTCGCCCTTTGGTTTCGACGATAAAAATTTCGTTGGGTTTTGTTTTAACAAAAAAATCGGGATAGTATTCGCGGAGGTTACCGTTCTCAGCTTGGTATTCAATTTTAAAGTTTACACCACCATCACCCATTGTATTTTTAGCGAAAGCAGTAACATCAGAAAAAATGTTTTCAAATTTAGCGGCGAGTTCCAATTCGAAATCGTTATCGGTAATAATTTTATTGAAAACCGATTTTTTAGGCGTGATATACCTTTGGTTTTCGGCAATTTTAGGTTTTGTATCGCGTAGAGAAATAAAGTTTTTCACTTCGGCACTGCCTTTATCCGTAATTGTTAATTCGTCTATCGCTTTTTTAAATGTGGCTTTCAAAATTTCTTTAGGTTGAAGTTCTGAAAGATTGCGCAACGTTTGCGCATCAGCAATATCCACTGCGCGCCTAAATAAATATTTTTGAATAAAATTTTCAACCTTTGGGTACAGAATATCGAAACCACTGAATAAGCGACTTTCTTTTAAAATGACTGTTGTAAAGAAACCAACCACATTGCGATAATCGGGTGAAGCATTTATAAAAATGGTTTTGTGTGAAAATTTATCGTCAATATCTGTGAATACAATTTCTTTTATTTCTTCAGCATTATAAATTTTGAGCGGTGCTTTTTCATTTTTAAACTGCGAAACGTCAATCAGTTCTAAATTTTTAAACTCGCGGTAAATGCGTGGCGACATGACAGGAATTTTAATATCGAGCGCGTCTAAATTTTTATCTTCTTTATCTGCATCCACCTCAACAATAATATTCGATTTTGTGCCAGAATTATGTCCCATCGGACTGTACTGAAATTCTACGCCTTCTGTTTTTAAACCTTCCACAAATTCTAAAAACGCTGTTGTACCCACTACTACTAATTTTTCGGGTGTAGAAAGCGAAAACATTTTGCGCAA
>JAYVVO010000169.1:0-1874 GCA_043786955.1 Saprospiraceae bacterium | reverse complement strand
TGTTACAGAATAGCATCTGCGTTAAAATACCTTCAAAATTAATTTGTATGGATTTTAAATTGTTTCCTGCTTCCGACCGAAAATTAAAAGATTTAGGGTGGCTAAAAAGTAATTTCACGTTTAGTTTTAGTAATTTTCAGGATCCGACACGGATTTCTTTCGGTAGTTTGGTTGTCTTCAATGACGATTTCGTGCAACCCGAAAAAGGTTTTGGCATACATGCGCATCAGAATATGGAAATTATTTCGGTGATGCTCAACGGCAGCATGAGTCATAAAGATGATATGGGTTACAATAATGTTGTGAAAGAAGGCAGTGTGCAAATTATGTCTGCAGGCTCTGGTTTGTATCATGAAGAATACAACGTCGGACAAGATGATGTTAATTTTTTACAAATTTGGATTTCACCCAAACTCCAAAACATAAAACCGCGCTACCAATTTCGACATTTTCCGAAGCATACCCGCAAAAACAAACTTCAACTTATTGTCAGCAATGAAGAAGGCATGGATCATTGTTGGATAAACCAAAACGCTAAACTTTCTTTAGGTTATTTTGATGAAACTACGACTATTAATTACACCTTGAATCCGACTAATAAATGTATTTTTATTTTTTGTATCGAAGGCGGGCTTGACATTGAAAAAAAACGCCTTAGTAAACGCGATGCAATTGGTATTTGGAACACGTCGGAGTTTACATTGAAATGCGAAAAAGATTCTGAGTTCATCATTATTGAGACACCGATTAATCAGAAATAGATTTTTGTTTTCGCGCAATAAAATCAATTTTTGTTTTACTTGAACATTATAAGAAAATAGCGCGTAATTTTGCACGCGTAAAATTTTCAAACTAGATCATGGGATTAAAATATCTTTTTTACATCGTTCTCATTTTATTTTTATACCGCGCCTTGTTTCGCCCAAAAGTGATTGTTGAGCATCGCCATTTTTTCGATAAGAAAAATCCGAAACCTAAAAAAACTAACAACGACGATTTTAGCGATTACGAAGAAATTAAATAGTTGTCTAAGTTTGACAAAGCGTCAAGAGATTAATTTAAAAGACAAATAAATTTTGGAAAATACATTTCAAACGCTCGGATTAGAGCAGTATAATATTTTAATAGGCAGTTTTGAAGAATCGCTAAAACACACATTAGAAACTACACAATTTTCGCGATTAATAGTTATTACAGACGAAACAGTTTTTGCAAAAATTTATAAACCCCGCGCGATTTTATTTCCTAAAAACACTTTAGTCATTCAAGTCCGTGCAGGAGAGCAATACAAAATTCTCGATACGTGTAAAATAATTTGGGAAGAACTTTTGCGAAACAATATTGACCGAAACGCGCTGTGTATTAATCTCGGCGGCGGGGTTATTGGCGATATGGGTGGGTTTTGCGCTGCTACATATAAACGCGGCATTCGATTCATTCAAGCGCCGACAACGCTATTAAGTCAAGTGGATGCTTCTATTGGTGGAAAACTCGCCATTGACTTTTCGGATGTAAAAAACAGTATCGGGGTTTTTGTTCAACCACACGCGGTATTAATTGATCCAACGTTTTTGAACACGCTTTCAAAACGAGAAGTTTTGAGTGGCTTCGCAGAAATAATAAAACACGCATTAATTGATGACACCGTTTTATGGAAAAAACTAAAAAGTATTGAATCATTAACGCCGCAAAGCGTCTCCGAAGTTATAATTCCTTCACTCAAAGTAAAACGCGCCATAGTTGAGCAAGATCCATTCGAACGAAATGTTCGCAAAGCACTTAACTTCGGACACACCATTGGACACGCTGTCGAAAGTTATTCGTTCAGCACCAGTAAACCACTCACGCATGGCGAAGCCATTGCAATAGGTATG
>JAYVVO010000168.1:0-1877 GCA_043786955.1 Saprospiraceae bacterium | reverse complement strand
GTCCATTCCGTACAGAATTTGCAGGCGGCTCTATTCACATTGCCAAAAATGTGATTGAGGATTACGCACAACACGGCGGAAATATGCGCGCCTACATTGATACTGCCAACGGTAATCAAGTAGGCGATCCATTAAAAGCTGTAAAATTAATCATGCGCGTAGCGGAACATGAAAATCCACCGTTGCGTTTACCGATGGGTGCATTGGCTGTAAATGGAATTCGCGTAAAATTGCAAAGCGTTTTAGATAATGTAACGCTTTGGGAAGCAGAATCGGTGGCGACGAATTTTGATAATTAAACCACACTAAACCTCGTAGGTTTTCAAAACCTACGAGGTTTTATCTAATAAAAAAACAATGAGCAAAGTATTCTTAATGATTTTAGATGGTTGGGGACACGGCAACAAACGCAAAGGCGACGCGATTGCGTTGGCTGAAATTCCGTATATGCAAAAACTATATCGCACATATCCATCGAGTGAACTTGTAACGTATGGCGAAGATGTTGGTTTGCCTGAAGGGCAAATGGGAAATTCGGAAGTAGGACATTTAAATATTGGGGCGGGTAGAGTGGTGTATCAAGAATTAACGCGCATCAATAAAGCCATTCGGGAAAATACTTTAGCTAAAAGTAAAGTTTTTTTGGCGGCTTTCGATTATGCCAAAAAAAATAACAAACCAATTCACTTCGTGGGTTTAGTAAGCGACGGTGGTGTGCATAGTCATATCAATCATTTAAAAGCGTTAGTAAAATTGGCGAGCGATGCAGGTTGTAAAGGTTTCGTTCACGCTTTCACGGATGGCAGAGATTGCGATCCGAAAAGTGGCGTACATTTTTTAACGGATTTACAAAAAAATCTTGCCGATACGTCGTTTCAAATCGCCGATATAATTGGTAGATATTACGCGATGGATAGAGATAAACGTTGGGAGCGCGTAAAATTAGCGTACGATGTTTTGGTGAATGGCGTGGGTGAAAAAATTACGTCTATCAGCGATGCGTTTGAAAAAAACTACGCGGCAGGTGTCACGGATGAGTTTCTAAAACCAATGATTGTAACAGAAGGTGCGACGATAAAAGCGGATGATGTGGTCGTGTTTTTTAATTTCAGAACAGATAGACCGCGCGAATTAACGCAGGTTCTTTCGCAAGTGGATATGCCTGAGTTTGGCATGAAAAAATTACCGTTATATTATGTTACGATGACGCGATACGATGAAACTTACTCGAACGTTTCGGTTTTGTTTGAAAACGATAATTTGACAAAAACGATGGGCGAAGTTGTTTCCGATGCAGGTTTAACGCAAGTGCGCATTGCAGAAACGGAAAAATACCCGCACGTCACTTTCTTTTTTTCAGGTGGACGCGAAGAGCCTTTCAAAAATGAAAAACGTTTAATGGTACCTTCGCCTAAAGTGGCGACCTACGATTTGCAACCTGAAATGTCCGCGTACGGTATTACGGATGCGATTGCAAAAGAAATTACAGATAATGAACCGAATTTCATTTGTCTTAATTTTGCGAATACGGATATGGTCGGTCATACTGGCATTTTAGAAGCAGCCATTAAAGCGGCAGAAACGGTTTCTAAATGTGTCGAAACATTAGTAACGTTAGCGTTGAAACACGAATACGAAATTATAATTATTGCCGATCACGGCAATTCGGATTATATGATAAATGACGACGACACACCGAACACGCAACACTCGCTCAATCCTGTACCAATAATTTATGTTTCAGCATCCGCAAAAACAAAAAAATTAAAACCTGGCAGATTAGCAGACGTCGCACCCACACTTTTACATTTGTTGGGCGTACCTTTACCGAAAGAAATGACAGGTGAAAACCTGATCAGCACTAAGCCTTGAGCTAT
>JAYVVO010000167.1:0-15034 GCA_043786955.1 Saprospiraceae bacterium | reverse complement strand
ATGATTTTATCAAAACCGTTTGATTCGTCGGTCCGAAACCCAATTGATAACCGGGATAATCGGGATGCGCTGTGCCTGTGCCAGGTAAACTTTTAGACACAATCGGGCGGTTTTTATCAAATTCGTTGAATACATCGTTCGGATCTCTGAAAAAAGTATTCAGTGCTAAAAATGAAACGGTGTAACTGCCGTTCTGATAAAAATTATTTGCTTTAATGCTATCAATATTATTTACGGTTGAGGTATTTCTAAATTCGACGCTTTGATTTTGGACTTTATTAGAGTTCAAATCGAGATCTACTTTAAAATCGGTGAACGGTTCTATAGTAATACGTGCATCAAAAGTCTGAACGTGGTTATCGAGCGCAGCTTTAACTTGACGGATATCAGTTGATATCCAATTGTTCACGCGCGCTTTTTCCAGCCAAGTCAAATCGGCTGCTTGCGCACCGAGCACATAATCCCAACCCGGTGAACGCAGATTTTGCATTCCAAATAAACCCGCTTGTCCGTTTCCATTTGGATCACCGATAAAACCTGGTACATACGAACTAATTTGCTCCGTGTAATTAAATCGCACTTTGCGAATGAGTAGCAGCGGGCGAATGATTACTTTTTCAGCAATACCTGGTTCGTATTCTAGTTTAATCTTTGATTTTTTTGCTTTTGCGTTTTTACCCGACAAACTATCCGTCGGATTTTGTGGCGTTCGATTCGGCAATTCTAAATTAGGTGCTGGTGCTTTTTTCTTTTTAACTTTTGGCACATCCACAAATATTGGCGTTTGAATTTTTTTCAAATACTTACTCGTGTTGTACAAATTGTCAAAATTCAAATCGGCATTGACTTGCCTGTTCTGTCTGTTATTAATATTATTTCCAATCGCTTTAAAATTATCGGGATCGCCACCAGGTGCAGGATTGTATGAAAACGCCTCCCAACCATACGTCGCACCATACGTACCGCGCAAATTTATCCATTCTAAGAAAGGAATATTTTTAGTCGGCACGGTGTAATTGACATTTATGTTTTGGTCGTATCTTTTCGTTCGACCAAAATTTTTCAAATTATTAGAAAGGTATTGCGATTTCGCCTCGTCGGATGTTGGCGCGCCCGTGTTTGGATCGAAATCGGGTAGCTCATCTAACAAAGATTGGTTTTTAGCATCAAAATTGACTTTGAGCGACCGCGTCATATCCCATTGCGCCGTATAGTTTCTATCCCACGTAAATCGCCGTTGAAAATATGTGTTTGATGATGCTTCTTCCCCCGCAAATCTATATTGAACAGTATTGAGTTGACGATCCAAAACAGTATTAAATCCAAAATTATTCGGCAATGGATTAAAATGAAACTCAGTAATAAATTTCAGATACTTACCAATTTTCGGATTCTTAATAAGGTTTTTAAACGGTGAGATGTACAACGGTTCCATGGAAAAAGTGTAATCAATCGCGCCTTTAGTGCTTTGCCTTTTCTCCGATTCCACAATGGGATCATGGCGTTCTAAATTTGTTTTAGAGTAACTAAAGCTGAAATTCTCGATATTCCAGGGTCTTGGTGTGGCGTTGCCAGTTCTATCTTTGCGTACATTATTGAATGCGATGCCTTGAATTGTTTGAACGGTTTGCGCAGTGCGACTGATAGAATCGCGTGCTGCGCCGTCGGTTGCAGCTAAAAGTTTATCGGCAAGTTTTACGTCTAAATCATAAGGATCATATTCGGGCGTAATGGTTTTATTGCCGTATTGTACCGTCATCGGAACGTGAATGCCGAGCTTGGGTTTTAAAAATTTACCCATTTCGAAATTACCAATAATATTATATTCCACGACTTGATCGCGACTGCGTTGCAAAAGTTTTTGGTCAATTGCACCATAACCAATTCCGAGATAATTTCCCGAAAGACTCACCGTTCCGAGATCTGCCATTTTAATGTCAACTCTCGCCAATGCTGCTGCGCCAGCGTGTTCGTTCAGTCCGGATACGCGCAATTCATTCACCCATAATTCTAATTGGTGCGGAACGCCGTCCTTATTATAGGCGCCAATCATAATGCCTTTTACTAAACCTAAATCTGGGTTACCCTTAATTTTAATTTTATGCGTAGGATTTTCTGGGTCAACAATTGTAAACACATCGCTGAGCGGTGCATTTTGCGCATTGCGCAATTTTTTGGCAGCAATAAAACTTTGCAGCGCAAAATCAAATGTGTTGGCTGTGTTCCAAATTGAATCAGCATAAGGATTTATGCCTGTTCCGTTTGTTCCGGGCACCGTGAGGTTTGTTGGCAAACCTTTTTGCTTCGTCAACTCCAGTGGAATCTCGTACTCGTAGTAGTTACTCTCAAAATCACTACCAACGCGCATAAACGCACACATTTTTCCGTCTAAACCAGTTCCGCTATATGGTTGCTCGATGCTTTCTGCATGAACAAACATTTTAAGTCTGTCATAAACGCGCAAATCTGACGCGAATAATTTAAAAGCTGCACGACCTTGATTCGGTGCAAGACCTGTAAATTTCATATCTAAAGCCTGTTCATTTTGCAATGCGCCCGTACCTGTTGCACCCACGACGTTATCACGAATGATACCAGGCGGAACAACATAATTAAACGGTTTTTTATTTCCGTTTTCTTCAATATTGATGGCACTGAGTTCCAAACCGTTTACATCCGAATTATTTCCCGTGTAAATTCCGCCTGCGCTAACAGCGTTTTGATAGCGTCGCCATTGATTTCTTATTAAGTCAAACTTTGCGAAACGAATATGAGTTTCTTTAGAAAAGCCCTTCATAATCAAACGCATGAAACGAATGTTTCTAAAATCACTTACTTGTCCATATTTTTTATTGTAAGCAGAAATCGGCACACGCAAGTGATACCATCGGCGACCACTGCCAGCAGAATCTTGAATTTGCTCGACGTAATATTTTAGCGATTTGCTATCGAGGTTTTCACTCGTTAAGTCATTTCCTGCCGTTGGAAGCGGAGTAAGTGGTACAGCATATTCGTAATATGCCTCGTTTTCGTCGAAAGAGTTATCGCGATTCACATCCTCTGCATCCGGAATATTAGTTGCCGATTGCACGTTCGTACCAGTACTACTTTTTGAGTTACCCTCCAAACCGTTAAACTTGCGGTATTTTTGAAGAATATCTGTTTGCGCACCGTTGTAAGAACTATCAGTGTAATACACAAAATCATCGTTCGATGGATCGGCTAATATTTTAGCGTAGGCTTGAGCCGTTAAGCGCGGCTGAATTTTTGCCAACCACTGAGATTTAAAATCTCGCTCATCGCCATCGTTCAAACCATCCAAACCAATATCTTGGGCGATACGGTCGTTGTCATCCGCAGAAAATGAATTGGGTAGAGGAATTTCTGTGCGCGGCACACGTCCCCACACCGTTGGATCGGTGCGTAAACCTGGATTCGACGGCGATGGCAAACCATTTTCGTACGATTTTCTGCCATCTTTTAAAATATCCTCAGAAATTTCACCCAAATGAATTAATAATTGACCTGCATTATCTTGGCTCGCGCCGTTAGCTCCTCTGAAAGGATCGAGCATCCAAAAATCAATGTATTCTATGTTTGCCGCTTCAAAATCAGTCGTCGTCATGCCGCGTTGAATGCCTGCCCAGCGCGTTTCGGGTGCGTTCAATCCACCTGTGTTACTCAATCCTTTTGTGAAAACCCCAAGTCCGTTAGGTTCGTCGTAGTTATACGGTCCGCGCTCTTTCGGGTAGTACGAGAGATCGAAGGTATAGAGTGGATAATTTGAAGATATTCCAAATCCTGGATTACTGTTACTCGTTTTATTTGGAAAAACTTCGCCCTGCGGAATAGACGCTGTATAATCGCTAACAGGTCCACCAATTGTAGGGTCTTGTAAGTAGGCATCAATACGATACCAGTTTAGCAATGCGCGATTTGCACCAGAAACAATCGTCGTGTCACTCGCTTCGCGCCACAGCGGATGTTTTTGCGGTACACTCGAAATTTGCCACGCATTGGTTTGCGAAGTTAAAGAAAAAGGACTACTCGAACCTTCAAAATCATCGAGATAAACAACACCACCTTGGTTTTGTGTCGTGGAGCCATCAATCGCCGAAGCGTGACCAGGTTTCATAACAGCCGTTTCGGCAGCAAAAGATATTTTAGAAGGTTCTTTGGTTTGAATGAAAGGTAATTTATCCACCAGACGCGTCAACCAAGGCGCGTCTTCCGTGAAATTCATATCTAAACCAAAAACTTTATTATTAATCGGATCATCGCCATAATTTACTTTTCTGAGATACGGAATCTCAAACAAATTCATATACGTTGCACCGATGTTAAAATTTTTCTTATAGGCGTAATCAGCACGAAGACCGAGCATAGTACGCGTCTGAAAATTAAAAAGCGAATTATCTTCTATGCTCACATTGAGTTGAATGTTGGGCGATACATACGCTGGATTTAAAATCGTGAGCAATGCCGTACCGTAATCAATCGCAAAATCTACGCCTTCTAAAAGTTTTATGCCACCTGCTGTTACTGTCACTGCGCCAGGTTTTAAACCAAAAGATTGCAATTGAATTTTATTGCTCGCCGTTGATTTCACTTGACCTTTAATGATAAATCGGTTTTTAGACTGTTGTTGTTGCGCCTGAAATAGCGTTGAATCGTAGAGCGCATAATATGGATACCGATTGGCGAGCGTAGAATCTTGTCCACGTGAATTTAAAATAGCTGCAATTCTGCCACGAAGCGATTTACCAAACGGCTCTAAAACGGGAAAATAAATGCGCCCTGATTGCGTGTTAATAGTCACACCTGGCACAAAGTCGAAAAGTCCATCGGGTTGTGGATCGCCCGACTGGTTCAAATTATCTAAATTTAAAAGACGAAGCAATGGAACGTCTGGAATTTCAGACAGCGATCTTTTTTCGGCTTTATCTTTTCCTGCATCGGCAGTCGTTCCTGCGTCTTGATAAAAAATATCGAGGCGCAAATCTTGGGGATTGGTTACAAATGCATTAATTGAGTAAACGTTCTTCATCATCAGATCGAAAAGCGGAATGGTTGGATTGTTGGTATTATTTTTCAATAATTTACAAAACACCACCTGACTCACACTATCGCTACCTGTAACTGTTGGAATATTTTCTGCGAATTCACCCACTTGAAACGGACCTTGGCCATTATAAAAATAAGTAAATGCTACGCCCATCACTTGCTGACGATCAATATTATTGATACTGATTGTTCCGAGTTTAGGATTGAACGTGTATTCATTCGGTTGCAAACGTTTTGCAGAGCGTTTTACATAATCTAAACCTTGTACAAAACCATAGTTACCCTCCAAATTGCGAATTACGCGATCAATGCGGCGCGAATTTTTATCCGCCGTCACTTTACTGTAGACATCGTTGGAACTATTATCTGGCAGAGGACCTTCAATACTCGATGGTGCACCAGGAGAAAGTCGTGTATTCGGATTATTAAAACGAGAAGTTTCACCCAAATCGCTCAAAGCCACAATTTGTCGAATCTCGCGATCTTCATTTCTATCGTTAGATACCCAAACTTCCATCCGCGTAACAGTAAACAAACTATTGATAAGCGGTAAATTTTTGAGTGCCTTTTCATAAGTTCCTCGATTGAAGTGCGTCAAGAAGAAGTGTCGGTTCTCGTCATACTGATCAATGTTCACACTGAAATTTTGCACAGTGCTACCACCTTGCACTTGCAAATTTTGTTTACGGTTGCGCTGTTGTGCCGCAATCGCCGTGAGGCGCAAATAACCAAATTGCAATTCCGTCTTTATACCGAATAAATTCTGACTTCCTTGAATAAGCGTACCACGCAAAGGTAAATTTACATTACCCGCTTCAATGGATTTAATAATATCGTCATCACCAAACACATTTGTGTTGTAATTCAGCTTCATGATGTTGTCAAAATCGAACTGCGCCTTATTGTTAAATGCTGTGTTTAAGTTCAATTTGTTACCAATTTTACCGGTCACGCGCATTTGAATATCCATATTGAATAACAAGCCACCTGTTGTGCGCGCAAAAGTCGGAATCGTCGGATTGCCGTAATATCTATAATCACCACCAAGCGTTAAATCAATTTGTCCTTGTGGGCGAATATCTACAGTCGGCGGATCTCCAAAAATGAGACCGATCAAATTATCGCCCATTTTTTTTGCATCGAGTTTCGGCACAGAAGGTAATTTACCATTCACTCCTACTGACTTAATTAGCATCTGCAATTTATTATTTTGCGTTGCCGAAAAATCTACTTTCGATAGCGGGTCTACCAGATCTGTTTTGCGTTTTTTACTCAGACCAGAGAGTCGTTCGAAATACTCTGCTTCTTGTTGTTTGTTTTTATATTTCACGTATTCATCGAACGTCGCAACGGTCGGTGTTTTGTAATATTCCGTTCCAATTTTTTCAGTGATGTAATATTGATACGTGACGGGATCAAACTCAATCGTTTTTTCAATCACAGCGGGATCACGCAAATCAAAAGAGTTACGGACGGAGTCGCGGAGATAATCCCCCGTGCGTTCGCGCAACGGGATGGTATCTGATTTAATTGATAGTTGATAGTTGATAGTTGATAGTTTGGAACTATCAATTAAAGACTCATCACCTAAAGCGAGTAGCTCAGGGCTTGAAATCAATAAACAAAATAAAAACAAATTAATTTTCGGAAGTAATAGTTCTTTCATGTCAATAGGAAAACTCAATTAAAAATTATTGATTAATAATTAATTTCAAAAACAAAAGCCTAATTATTAAATGTAAATTTTTAATTGATACGCAAAAAATTTAAAAAAGCTGAATCATCAGCGATATAGGTTCAAGAGTTATAAGTTATAATCGGTGGAAAGTTGCAAACTGCATACAGATTTTTGGTTACTGCGCTTGCTTACATTTTTAAAGCGCTGTTAGAACGAGGATATTTCGTAAAAATTTTTGTGCAATCTATTTTAACATTTGTATTTTTCGCAGAACTGACGCTACACGTTTCGCTCGAATGAAGTTTCTCATATCATAGGATTTAAGTTTCTCATTTCGCAGGACTGAGTCCTGCGTTATAAATTGGTCGTGCCTACGGCAATATTTATTTGTTGTTTGTTGTTGATTGCTCGTTGTTCGTTGTGCAGTAATCTTAAACGAACAACGAACAACGAACAACTAAAATCTATCCCGCTAAATTTTTGAGTGCTAATTTAATTAAATCTTGAATGCTGAGCTCGGGTTTTTCGTAAACAATTTTATCAACTACTTTTTGAACATTTACACGGATAAAACCGAGCGCAATAAGAGCGGCTATTGCTTCTTGTTTAACAGGCGACACTGGAATAATTGTCGCACCAGCAGCAGCATCGGGCGATTCTTTTAAAACTTTATCTTTTAAATCTAAAATGATACGTTTGGCAGTTTTGGGTCCGATACCTTTCACTCTACCGAACGCCGCTTCGTTTTCGGTCGCTATAGCGGTGCGCGCTTCGTTCGCATTCATTCCTGAAAGTACAATTTGCGCCGTTGACGGACCAACACCACTCACAGAAATGAGTAATTGAAATAAGTGTCGCTCTAATTCGTCGGCAAAACCAAAAAGTAAATGTGCATCTTCTTTAATTATTTGTTGCGTCAGCAGAGTTACTTTTTCTAGTTTTTCAATTTTAGCGTACGTGTTCAAACTTATTTGTACGCGATACGCTACCCCACCCGATGTTTCGATCACAACGTACGTCGGGGTTTTTAGGGCTAATTCTCCTTTAAGGTATTCTATCATTTATTTGGAAGACTTTATTACTCAGTGTAAAACCAATAATTCATTCTCCGACATTTCTTTGAACTGATTTTGTTCTATAACAATCGTGTTCAAAACTTCATAAATGGCATCCAAACTATTGAGCGTTACCAATTGCGAACGGTGCGGTTTTATGTGTGGCAATCCGCGCAAATAGTTAGTGTAGTGCGAGCGTGTTTCGTAAATCGCTAATTTTTCGCCTTTCCATTGCACGGCGCGCGCGATGTGTTTTCTAATAGCAGCAATGCGCTCTTCAACGGTTGGCGGCGCTAAAATTTCACCCGTTTTGAAATAATGTTTTATTTCTCTAAAAATCCAAGGATTACCAATTGCGCCGCGACCAATCATTATGCCGTCAACGCCATACCTATTTTTATAGAGCAGCGCTTTTTGCGGCGAATCCACATCGCCGTTTCCAAAAATTGGAATTTGCATTCTCGGATTTTCTTTCACTTTTGCAATCCATTCCCAATTCGCTTCGCCTTTATACATTTGTTGTCGCGTGCGTCCGTGAATTGAAAGTGCTTTTATGCCAGCATCTTGCAAACGTTCGGCGACTTCAACAATATTAATTGTGCTTTCGCTCCAACCCAATCGTGTTTTAACCGTAACTGGTTTATTCGTTGATTTTACTATGGCAGTCGTGAGTTCAATCATTTTATCAATATCTTGCAGCAAACCCGCACCAGCCATTTTGCAAGCTACTTTAGCAACGGGGCAACCAAAATTTATATCAATTACATCTGGGTTAGCCGCCTCAACAATATGCGCTGCTTTAACCATAGATTCAACCTGTCCACCAAAATACTGAATTCCAACGGGGCGTTCGTCATCAAAAATATCTAATTTTTTTAAACTTGATGCTGCTTCATACACCAATCCGTCCGATGAAATAAATTCCGTGTACATCATATCCGCACCTTGCTCTTTGCACAAGGCTCTGAAAGGTGGATCGCTCACGTCTTCCATTGGTGCTAAAAGCAACGGAAAATCACCCAATTCTATATTTCCAATTCTTACCATAAAAATTAACTGAGTACAAAGTTAGCTTTATTTCGCAAAAAGAAATAGCAAAAAGCAAATGGGATATAAAATTACCAATTGCTTTTTGCTATTTGCTTTCTTTATTGGACTCCAAGCGCGGCTAAAAAGTATCGTACTTTCAGCGAAATATTTTTTGCCTTTTTACCCGTTACCCTTTTTAATGCGCTATTCTATCTAAATGAAACTCGTTGACAGGATGATAGACCAACGGTATTTGCTCGACTTCTACGTCACTTTTATCTAAACCGAATGCTTTTTCGTCACTCAATCCACGATGTTTCAAAAAGAAATAACCATCCAGTAAGAGCCTTTCTTTAAGCGTAAAATCATTTTCGACAGATAAAAACTTCTCGATGATGACAAATTTAAAATCAGGCTCGTTATTGTATTTGCTCGAACCATCTGGTCGAATGTGTAGGTTCAATTCTTTATTATGAACCAATTCTTGTACAATTTTTTTGAAGTATAGTTCTGTACGCGGTTGCACTCGGAAACCGACGTTGATGTTAACTTTAATAACCTTGTCGTCTAATAGTTCTGTCACATCATAAGAAAGCGTGTAAGGTTGTTCCGTTCTGTTGATGTGCAAAAACCAATAAACATCGGCGCGTTTAGGTTTTTTGGCGAAAATAGATTTGATAATTTTCTCCTCAATTTCATCTCTGCGATTAGCTTTTGTTAGATAAATCAAATGCGTTGAAAATTTTTCAATCTCATCATCTTCGCTCAATTCTTGCAACTGATGACTGTATTTTCCGAGTTCAACAAATTTTGTAAACCGATTGTGAATTTTGCGCGCATAATACCAAACGTACATGACTCCGAAAATAAAAACTTCAAAAAATAAGAACATCCATCGTTCTTTTATCTTTGCCACGTTGGCGATAAAAAAAGAAATTTCGACAATGGTAAATAGAGAAAGAATGGCGACGACGTAAATTTTTTGCCATTTTAAGCGGTACAATAAAAAAAATGACAAGAGTATTGTAGTCATCATCATTGCAATGGTGATTGAAAAACCATAAGCGGCTGCCATGTGTTCCGATTCTTTAAAATATAGCATCATCAGCACACAACCAAACCATAAAATACTATTCACACTCGGCACATAAATTTGACCTTTGCTTTCTGTCGGTTGTTTCACCGTCACGCGGGGCCAAAAATTTAAATTCATCGCTTCACTAATGAGTGTAAAACTTCCGCTGATGAGTGCTTGCGACGCGATAATCGTTGCACATGTAGCTATAATTATACTCGGCAACAAAAACCAATGCGGTATAATTTCAAAAAATGGATTTCTATTATCCAGCAAATCTTTACCTTGAACCATCAACCACGCACCCTGACCTAAATACGAAGCAACCAAACTTATTTTTACAAATACCCAAGTGATGCGAATATTTTTGATGCCGCAATGTCCTAAATCGGAATACAATGCTTCGGCACCTGTTGTGCATAAAAAAACAGCACCTAATAACCAAAATCCCTGAGGATAATTTACCAATAAATTGTAAGCATAATACGGATTGAGCGCTTTTAAAACTTCAGGATATAAAGAAATTTCATGCAACCCAAAACCTAAAATCATCGTGAACCAAACCACCATAATGGGACCAAATAATTTACCAATAGCATCCGTTCCGAAGCGTTGGAAAAAAAACAACAAAGACAAAATCGCAATGACAATTCCAACGGTTAACGCATTCCCTGGTACAATAATTTTTTCAAAACCAGGCACTAAATTCAGTCCTTCAATCGCCGAACTAACAGAAATCGGCGGCGTAATAATACCATCCGCTAATAATGTTGTTGCGCCTAAAATTGTAACAATCACTAACTTTTTTCCAAATCGGCGCACTAAAGCATATAAAGAGAAAACTCCGCCTTCACCTTGATTATCGGCTTGCAGTGTGAGCCAAATATATTTAATCGTTGTCTGTAACGTTAACGTCCAAAACACTGCCGATATGCCACCAAAAACCAAAGTCATATCAATCGTTTTGGTACCAATGATAGCCCCAACTGTATAAAGTGGACTCGTTCCAATGTCACCATAGATAATTCCTAAAGCCACTAAAAGTGTTGCTGTTGTGACTTTTTTACTCAAACTAATTTTATCCTTGTCCATTTTGTAAATATTGAGGCACAAATTTAGTGGCGTAAATTCTTTTTAATTGGCTATTGGCGTAAAGATTTTATAAAGATTTGAAAATTTTTATAAACCTATGAGCAATATAATCTTTTTGCGAACTGGCTTCAATGCTTAAAGCTAACTTAAACCAACAACCGTACCGTTCGTTTAAGTTTTAGTAATTCTGCTTAGGGATTAACAGCGTGACTTAAACAACAGTTGCGCGTTTATGTTAACACTTAGTGCATGCTAGCCTAAGTGAGATTATAAATAAAATTATTTAGCTTTTAAAGTTAATTCACCGCTTTTTACTAACATTTCTTTTTTATTATCTACATACGGATATGAGATTTTTAGATCATCCTTAAAAGAACTTAAACTAAGAATGTGCGAGTATAAAATTAAAGTCTGAAAAGGATTTACAACAACTTCATCAGTATTGCCAAAACCTTCTACAACTGAAATAACGTCAATCTTAGGATCTCTATAATATTTTGTTTCAATTCTTTGTGGAGAGTACATCACGAAGGAACCAATTTTACGAACTGGCAAAAATATTTGAATCTTAGAATTATTAAAAACGCATAATTTAATAAAAGACTTCACAGTGTCATTCGTTTGAGAGTCTTCTGGCACCTTGAAACCTTTTGATAAAAGCTCATAACGAGAAAAAAAACCTATAACATCAAGCATAAGATTTTTTTCTTCAAAATTACTTCTATTTCTTTCGAAGCAATTATAATTTAGAATTGTGGATAATATAAAAATGAAAATCATAATTAAAAATTTCATTATCCAGATTTTAAATAGTTTGTCCGCTCGTTTTTATAAAGACTTAGAGAGAGTGGTTCAGAACTCATTGTTCAATTAAACCGATACCCTACCCCACTTTCAGTAATAATATGAATGGGTTGATTTGGATTAGGTTCAATTTTTTTTCGGAGGGTGCCAACAAAAACGCGCAAGTATTGCGTCTCCGTTTGAAAACTTACTCCCCAAATTTCCTTCAAAATATATTGGTGCGTTAAAACACGTCCTTCATTTTTTGCAAATAGTGCCACTAAATTATATTCGGTGGCTGTGAGCTTTACAATTTCGTTATTCCGTTTTAGTGTGCGACAGGTTAAATCAATTTGAAGTTCACCGCTCTCAATGGTGGAATTATTTTCGTCCGAATTATTCCTTCTCAATGAAGAACGGATGCGCGCTAATAGTTCGCCTGTTCTGAAAGGTTTGGTTAAATAATCTGTTGCGCCGTTGTCTAAAGCAGTAATCACATCGGTTTCGTTGTTCTGAACAGAAACTATAATTATTGCTTTGTTAAACCACGTCCTGAGTTCTTTCAAAACTTCTTGTCCATTCATATCTGGCAAACCGATATCCAACAAAATTAATTCAGGAGGATGATTTGCCGCCATAATGATGCCTTCCTTTCCTGTTGAAGCTTGCCAAACTTTATAGTCATTGCTTTCTAAAGTTATTTGCAGCAATTTGCGAATTTGCGGCTCATCATCAATGACTAATATTTCTGGATTATTCATTTTTTATAAATTTAAGGAACGAAGCTTCCGACGGAATGACAATGGTAAATTTAGCACCTTGTGGTTTATTATTTTCAACCATTATTTTTCCTTTGTGCGCATCCACATAACCCTTTGCAATTGTTAAGCCTAAGCCTGTTCCACCAATTTTAGTTTCGGGTATACGATAAAACTTATCAAAAATACGACGAATTTCTTTTTCAGGAAAACCTAAACCGTCATCTGCAACAACTATAATTAAATTATTTTGCTGATAAGATGCTTCGATATTTATTGTTGACTTTTCGGGTGTATATTGAATAGCATTGTACAGAATATTATGAATGACTTCGCTTAACAAGCCGCCATCTAATTTAAAAAAAGGAAGTCGCTCATTTTCTACAAAATAAATTTTTTGAGATTTTATATTGGGATCTAATTTTTGAATAGTCGTGTAGATCAATTCATTAATATCGGACCAATCGTATTTAGCTTTAATTATTCCCGATTCAATGCGACTGACATTAAGGAGGTTTTCGACTTGCATATTTAATCGTAAGGCTGCTTTTTGAATTTCCGTAAAAAGTTCTGTTTGATTCTGATAACTCAATTTAGCCTGATTTTCAATCAATACATCCACCGAACCGATAATGGTAGCAATAGGAGTTTTAAGTTCGTGCGAAAGTGAATTTAAAAGTGTGTTGTATAATTTTATGGCATTATCTTTTTCTTCTTTGTCGCGTACTTTTTTCTCAGCCTCCCTAATTTTAAAAGTTAAAACACCATTGACCAATGCTACAAAAAAATAAAGAAAAAACATGAGAACATCCTCTGCATTATCAATATGGAAAGTAAAAATGGGCGGAATAAAAAAGAAATTCCAAATCAATGCACTAAACGCTGCCGCCAATAAAACGGGTAAAATTTCAAAAAGGGAAGCCAAAATTGAAACTACCATCAGCAGAATCAAGGCAATAATTTTATAGCCAACTGCATGGAAAAGATAGAAGCAAACAGTAGCAACAATTAAAACCGAACCAATACAAAAAATGTATTGCAGCGAGGGTGCATATTTTTTATCGAGAACGCTCATTATTGTATTTTAAAGAATGCAAAGTAAGGCTGTTCCATTTAATTTGTTTAATTTATAATTTTAGGAAAACGAAATTGAAAACGAAATTGAAAACGAAAACGAAAACGAAAACGAAAACGAAAACGAAAACGAAATTGAAAATTAAAGTTAAACCAAAATTGAAAACGAATATTTATTTGGTTTTTATCCCTTTTAAAATGAATTTCAAATATTTAGTAAATTAAATGCTTTAAAAATTTTTTAAAGCGTGTTGATTTTATAATTTTGGCGTCGAAAATAAAATAGAATATTGTTATGAATTTGCACGAGTATCAAGGTAAGGAAGTTTTAAAAGCTGCGGGCGTTAGAATACAAGAAGGTATTGTAGCATATACCCCCGAAGAAGCACAAGCTGCGGCTATAAAATTAAAAACGGACTTCGGTTCTGATTGGTGCGTGATAAAAGCACAAGTTCATGCAGGAGGAAGAGGAAAAGGTGGTGGAGTTAAATTAGCAAAAAATCCAGAGGCAGCATTTGAAGTAGCAAAAAATATTTTAGGAATGCACCTCGTAACGCCGCAAACTTCTGCGGAAGGTAAATTTGTGCGCAAAGTTTTGGTAGCACAGGATGTTTATTATCCTGGTGCTTCACCGACCAAAGAATATTATATTTCTATTTTGATGGATCGCGCGAGGAAGTGCAACGTTTTTATTTATTCAACGGAAGGTGGAATGGATATAGAACACGTTGCCGAGCATACGCCCCATTTAGTTCACAAGGAATGGGTTGATCCGTTATTAGGTTTACGTCCATTTCAGATCAATAAAATGTGTTACAATTTAGGTCTAAGTGGTGGCGTCTTTAAAGAAATGTACGCTTTCATTGAAAACATTTATAAAGCTTATTTGAATGCCGATGCGAGTTTATTAGAAATAAATCCATGCTTAAAAACGTCAGACGATAAAGTCATTGCCGTTGATGCTAAGATGTCTATAGATGATAGTGCACTGTTTCGTCATCCCGACTTAGAAGCGTATCGCGATAAAGACGAAGAAGATGCAACGGAAGTTGAAGCGACCGATGCCGAACTTAATTATGTAAAACTTGACGGAAATGTAGGTTGCATGGTGAACGGTGCGGGATTGGCGATGGCAACAATGGATATGATTCAGTTGAGTGGTGGAATGCCCGCTAATTTTTTAGATGTGGGTGGCACAGCTAACGCAGAACGCGTTGAAAAAGCATTTAAAATCATTTTGCGCGACCCAAATGTGAAAGCAATTTTGGTAAATATTTTTGGCGGCATCGTCCGTTGTGACCGTGTAGCGCAAGGAATTATAGATGCTTATCAAAATATTGGCAATATTCCCATTCCAATTATTGTGCGTTTGCAAGGTACAAACGCCGATATTGCTAAAAAAATGATTGACGAATCGGGTTTAAAG
>JAYVVO010000166.1:0-1880 GCA_043786955.1 Saprospiraceae bacterium | reverse complement strand
TTTGCTTCAACGCAACAGATTTTAAATCTTGTTGCGTTGAAGTTGATTTATTAGTTATCATTTTCATAAAATAAAGGCGACAGAATGTGTGCCCATTTTATTCCCAATTGATTGTATAATGCGTGCTACGTCCGCCTTGTTGCACCAATAAAATTCTTTTTTCTACTAAATCTTGTAAATGGCGCGTCGCCGTTGATTTTGAAACAGCGCCGATAGATTGATATTTGCGAGTATTCAATCCACCGATAAAATTTTCTTCGCCTTCTTCCAACATCCTACCCAAAACTTTCATTTGTGCTTCGTTGAGCAGTAATTTGTGTTTATCAAAAAAATGCGTCTTCTTCAATAAAAAATTTATTGTTTCGATAAACTCTTTTTGGGCAGTTATAATAGTTTGACTAAAATATTGAATCCACTCTGAGACATTATTTGTGCGCTGCGCTTTTTTTAGCGAAGCATAATACGCTTTTTTATTTGCTTCGATTGCAGTCGAAAGACTCATCAGTATAGGTCTCTTTAAACCTTGCGCCAATGCTTTTTCTGCAATCACGCGTCCGATACGTCCGTTGCCATCTTCAAAAGGGTGAATCGTTTCAAAATATAAATGCGCAATGGAGGCACGAATCAATACGTTACTTATTGGTGTTTCTCCGCTCGGCTTTGTGGCATTAAACCAGCGGATAAACGAACCCATTTCATAAGGTACTTGCGCGGACGGCGGTGCTTCAAAGTGTACTTCTTCTTTTCCAATCGTTCCCGAAATAACTTGCATTGGTGCTATATGCGTCCTGTAAGTACCAGAGTTAATAGTAGTGTTGCCGCTCATCAATAATATATGCCATTCAAAAAATTGCGCTTCCGATATATCATCATCAAATTTTTCGCGTGCTTTCACCAATAAAGTTGCAATACCCTCAGAGCGTTTATCTTTTATTCGATAACTGGGAGTAGCGTAGCCTAAATTTTTGCGAATAGAAGAAATTAAATCCCCACGACTAATCAATTCACCTTCAATGGAAGAAGTTTTTATCGCTTCCTTCACTAAAATTGTAATAACTGATTCTGCTTGTTCACTGCCTGATAACCCATTCATATATCCGAGGCTTTGTCCCGCTAAAGACATAAAGGAGAAAGCAATATCTGTAAATAAAGCTTCGTCGTATCGAAACGCTCGCCAATCTTTTTGTTCCCAATTATACTTCATGAGCCGAATAAAATATCTATTCGGCTCAAAAGTAATAAAAAAATGAGCCGAATAAACATTTTATTCGGCTCATTTTTAATTTTTGCTGCTTAGGAATACTATTTAAAGTTTAATGAAAAATTAATTTTCCATTAAAATCTTTATCATAAATTTAAGAAGTCAAAACAATAGAGATAAAATAATCGGCTAAAAGTATGGCAACATCGCTATAAACAACGGCGCGTGTTGAGGCTTGACCGAGTTCAATACTGCCACCTTTAACGAAATAACCTTGATAGCATGAAATTGTGGTGAGTAAAAACGCATAGACCGCTGCTTTGATAAACATCATCACAACGTTGTACGGCACAAAAAATGAACGCAATCCGCGTACGTAATCGCCATGCGAAAGTAAACCTGTTGGTACACTCGCTAAGTAACCACCCAAAATACCGACCCAGGCAGAAACCGCTACCAATAATGGAATCATTAAAACGGCAGCAATAATTTTCGGCAGAATTAAAAACGCAGAAGTGTTGACACCCATCAATTCCATTGCGTCAATGTGTTCTTTTTGGCGCATACCACCTATCTCGGATGTCATATTTGAACCTACCTTACCCGCTAAAACTAATCCCGTAATTGTCGGCGAGAGTTCTATGATACATAAATCGCGTATGATATAACCGATGTAATA
>JAYVVO010000165.1:0-5584 GCA_043786955.1 Saprospiraceae bacterium | reverse complement strand
AATAAATAAAAAGGCGTTAAATCAGCACCGCCACCAAACCAATTATCAACTAATTTATTGTCGCCGTCATACAATTCAAAATATCTAAAATTGGCGTGTACAGTTGGCACCATCGGATTGAGCGGATGCAACACCAAAGAGATTCCGCAAGCAAAAAATTGTGCGTGTTCAACGTTCAAGTTTTGCATCATCGCAACAGGTAAATCGCCAAAAACGGTGGACGTGTTCACTCCCCCTTTTTCAAAAACATTTCCATTCACTATGCTGCGTGAAATGCCACCGCCACCTTCTGGTCGTTGCCAAATATCTTCTACAAACTTTTCTTTGCCATCCATTTTTTCAATAGTTTGGCAAATTGTGTCTTGAAGTTGTCGGATGAATTGTGTGAAATTATCTTTTACTGTCATTTTTATTTTTCAGCCTCGCAAGTCTTTCAAACCTCGCAAGTCTTTTAATCTCGCAAGTCTTTCATACTTCAAACCCAACCTCCAAAGTCTGAAAGACTTAGGAGATTGGCAACATGACTAAGCAATGGCATTAAGCGTTGAACTAAATTCTTTGACGGCATCTATAAATGCGCGCGCGTGATCTGGTTCGATATTCGGTAAAATCCCATGACCTAAATTGGCAATGTAATTATGGTTGCCAAAATTTTTAACCATTTTTTTTACCTCTTTGCGCAATTCTGGAATAGGTAAATAGAGTTTTGCAGGATCGAAATTACCTTGCAAAACCAAATAGTCACCTACTTCTTTACGCACTTGTTCGGGTGTGCTGCACCAATCTAAACCCATCGCTTTGCAACCTGTTTGCGCAATCGCTTTATAGGCTAACTGACCTTTTGAAAAAACAATTGTCGGACAATTAATTTCTTTCAAAGCCGTAACAATCCGTTGTATATATGGCAAAGACCAAACTTTAAAATCATCTTGCGACAGTAAACCACCCCACGAATCGAACACTTGAATAACATCGGCACCTGCTTTGTGTTGTGCTTTTAAATACTCAATCGTTACGTCGGTAATTTTATCGAGAAGAAGATGCGCGGCTTGAGGTTCTTGAAACAAAAATTTCTTAGCGATGTCAAATGTTTTTGAACCTTTACCTTCCACAACGTAACATAAAATCGTCCAAGGTGAACCGGCAAAACCAATGAGTGGAACGCGACCTGCTAAAGTTTTTTTAGTAAGTTTCAATGCTTCAAAAACATAACTCAATCTATCGTGCACATCGGGCATAACTAAATTTACAACCGCTTCAAGAGAACGTATAGGAGTAGGAATTTGCGGACCCGTACCTTCATTCATCTCAACATGAATACCCATTGCTTGCGGCACGACCAAAATATCGCTGAAAATAATCGCTGCATCAACACCCATTTGATCAATCGGCATCATTGTAATAGCTGTTGCAATTTCTGGATTCTGGCAGCGTTCAAAAAAAGTATATTTTGCGCGCAAAGCTCGGAAGTCGGGTAAATATCTTCCTGCTTGTCGCATCATCCAAACCGGTGTGCGTTCTGTTGCTTCGCCGTTGAGTGTTCTTAAAAATAAATCGTTCATTAATTTAGCGTTCAACCGCAGCTTTCAGCTTTCGGCATATTTAGAAAATAAAAATTTTAGTAACCACCATGAGACTTTTGCTTTTAGTATTTTTACGACTGAAAACTCACCGCCATTTCTACCAATAATTTTTCTGAAGGTTTTTCTGGAGTATGAACATTTTTAATCCCTAATTCGTTCAATTTTTTTTTCGTTGTGTCTCCCAAACAAAAACATTTTGTCATTGAATTGATTTTATTTAAATTAAAAAAACTTTCAACACCTGTTGGACTAAAAAATAAAATGCGCTCCAATTCATTTGCGCTTTCTATTTTATGTGGCGTTAAAATGGTTGAGTACAAAATATGTTCATTAACCAATACACCACTTTTATTCAAAGCGTTTTTTAAATGACTCAACCTTTGCTCGCCACAAAAAAAATGAACTTGTTTAAGTTTCTTAGTTTTTAAAATCAGTTCTGCTAATTTTTCGGCATTATTATCCGAAACATTAACTTTCATTTCATTCTGGACCAATACATCTTTTGTCTTACCCGACATGGCAGCAATCATTTCTATTTCGAGGCGCAAATTTAAGTCTAAAAAGTATTGTACAGCGTGCGCACTTGTAAAAATGGCATAATTTATTTTTTCAGGGAGTTCCGAGCTATCGAAATCTATTTTTTCTGTCTTGATGAAATCGAATTCAATTAATTCGACACCCGCATTTTTGAGCAGTTGCCGCGATGCTTCCGTTAATATTTTTGTAGAAAGTAGTTTTTCCATAGCCAATACTTTAATTGATATTTTTCCAAACGTTTTCGGAATTATTTATCGTGATTTTTAACGTCAATATTCATTCTAAAGTTTTACAAAAATTGCGCAGGATTGAACAAAAGCAACCAGAAAGTATTTTACAGATATTACCACCGACGTTTTTATGAATAATTATTTTTCTAAGATTAGTCTCTACGCGCTACGCAAATATTTTATTGGTTTTTTAGTTTTGGCGTTTTTTAGTTCCATTTATTTTATAACAACGCTTAAATTTTCTTTCGACTTCGAGCAATATTTTCCACAAGGTGATCCCGATTTAGAATTTTTCCAAACGTTCATCAAGCAATTTGAATCGGATGATAACTACATGCTCATCGGTTTAAAACGTTCGGAAGGTATTTTCGATCAAAAATTTCTATCTAAATTAGATTCACTGAGCACGAAAGTTTTAGAAGTGCCTTATGTGCGAGAAAGTCAATCGCTTACTAAAACCTTATTGCCTGTAAAATCTGCTTTTGGTGTAATACCGATGCCCATCTTTGATATTAATGATTCAACGCAGTATGATGAAGCAAAATTACGACTGACGCATGATCCCAGATTTGTAAAAAATTTGATTTCGGAGGATGCAACAGCGACAGTAGTTTTTGTAAAAACGAAAGAGAAACTTTCTTTGCCCGAATCGGAAGTGATGATGCACAGCATGGATTCACTCGTAAAACCGATGGGGTTTGAAAGTTTTCATTATTTAGGGCGCGCCAATTTTCAGAAAGAATTGGTATGGATGGAAAAACGCGAAGTAGGTGTTTCAACAGGTGTTGCAGCAATTTTGGTAGCTATAATAATGACGATTTTATTTCGGCGTTGGCAAACCGTATTACTCGCGATGATGAGTATAGGTCTATCACTATTATTGTTTATGGGCGTTTTAGGTGCATGGGGTCGTTCGTTGAGTGCAATCTCTGCTTTATATCCCGTTTTAATGGTGATAATCGGTACGTCGGATTTCATTCACATGCTCTCAAAATACATTGATGAGTTGAATCTCGGACATACGAGGCGAGAGGCAATTTGGCTAACGATGAAAGAAATTGGTCTCGCTACTTTTATGACAGCAATTACGACGGCGATTGGTTTTGCAACGTTAACAAGTCGCGTTCTGCCGATTGAGGAATTTGGAATTAATGCTGCAGTAGGTGTTATGGTAGCGTATGTTACAGTTTTACTTTTCACAACAGCTTTTTTACCTTTTTTCACTGCCGACCAATTAGAAAAAGCGCGGAGCGGTTCAACGTATGTACACCAATTAATGTCATGGGTTTATAAGACCACCAAAACACGCGCTGTAACTATTGGTTTGGTAATTTTAGCTATTTCCGTAATCAGTTGTGTGGGAGTTTCTAAAATTACGACCAATTATACTATTGGCAACAATATGCCGCGCGGCGAAAAAGTGACGGCAGATTTTGTTTTTTTTGAAAAAATGTTTGCTGGTTTTCGCCCATTAGAGTTTGCCGTTTTTTGTCAAGGCAATCACAAAGTAGATGATTTTGACGTTGTTCAGCAGATAGATAAAGTGGAAAATTATTTAAGCCACCAACCAGCGATTCGCTCCGTTATTTCGCCATTGATTATGGTTAAAAGTTTAAATCAGATGAATAATGGAAATCGTGCAGAGGCATATACGATTCCTAAAGATTCGGCGGAATATGCTGCTGTTCAAGAAATTGCAAAAACTTTACCACGCGCAACATCGCAAATTCTGATTTCTAAAGATAATACTAAAGCGCGCATTACTACCCGCATTTTAGATTTGGGTGCCGATTCTGTTATGCAAGTTGGCAATAGAATTGAAACGTGGATTGCCGCAAACACCGACACCACGATAACAAAATTTCGGCGCACAGGTACAGGTTTTATTATTGATAAAAATGCGACTTATATCCGCTCCGATATGCTCACAGGAATTTTGTGGGAAGTTGGAATCATTGCCGTTTTAATGGGATTGATGCTTAGAAGTATTCGCATGATAATGATTTTCTTAATCCCCAATTTATTTCCTTTGCTGTTTGCTGGGGCATTGGTTGGTTTTCTCGGCGTTCCACTCGATGCTGGAATTTCTATGATTTTCACCGTCATTTTTGGAATATCTATTGACGATACGATTCACTTTCTGAGCAGTTTTAACATAAACAGGAAAAAAAATGGTGGCGTTTCAGTTGATGAAGCCTTACACACGACGCTTTTAGAAACGGGCAAACCCGTTTGTTTAACAACCGTCATTTTATTTTTTGGCTTCTTGGTGATGATTTTTTCTATTCATCCGCCGAGTGTAACAATCGGAAAACTGATAGCTGTAACTTTAGTTACTGCTTTAGCGAGCGATTTATTTATCAATCCGATATTGCTGCGGTTATGGATTAAAGATAAAGTGCAAAATCCAAAGAACAAAGAGCAAAAGTCAGAAGGCGCATTACAAATTGCAAATTAAAAGGCAAAGGGCAAATTAAAAGGCAAAAAGCAAAAAGCAAAAAGCGAATTATTAATTGAAGGGTACAAGTATGTGCCCCTATAGAAACAATTCGTAAATTATCTGTGCATAATCTGAACTGTAAACCATGGCACTATCTTCTGCAGGAGCACATATTTGTGCTCTTCGATTAACATTTGCAATTTACTTTTTACTTTTTACTTTTTACTTTTTACTTTTTACTTTTTACTTCTTACTTTTTACTTCTTACTTCTTGCTTTTGCATTTTGCCCTTTGTATTTTGCCCTTTGTATTTTGCCCTTTACTTATTACCTATTCGTTCTTCCTTATTCCCTGATTTAACATCAACCCAAGAACCTTGCGTGGTTGCAGAAACAGCATTATTATACATAGATTCGCACAATTGCGCAGGTAACCAAAAATGACCAATGTAAGCCGCGTTCAATCGCACTTTGTAAATTCTGCTTTTGGCGTTATCTACATTAAAAAACGTATTGACGTGGTCGTCACGAATGTCGCGATAATCGAAAGGACTGCCGCCAGTATTGGCAGCTTCCGCTCCTTCAAGTCGCTCATTTAAAATTTCCCAACCCGATGGAAAAACTTGTGCTAAAACCATATTATTAAACGGTTTTCCCATTTTACCGAGATTTGTAACCGTCACTTCCGCCACAAAATCAGTTCCTTGTTGCAACGAATTTATATTTACAGCTTCGCCTTTAGCATTTTTATATTGAACACTCATTGATACATTACTGCTTCGATTCGGCTCGACT
>JAYVVO010000164.1:0-1885 GCA_043786955.1 Saprospiraceae bacterium | reverse complement strand
GATTTTGATTCGAGGGCTTCAAAGTAAGTTTTATTGGCAGTATTGTAATCTTCAAATTTGGCTTTATTCACAGAAAATAAACTGCTGATTTGTGTTTTATTTGCCTCCGCAGCATCGAGCGCTTGCAATCGGATTTTTAAAATTTCGTAGGTCTCTAAGAATTCTTGATAGCGTTTTAAAACCTCGGCCCGAATTTTTTGCCGTTTGAAAGTTTCTTCAGTCATACTGATCTTTTTTCTGTTTTCAGCAAACTGAATTTTATTCTTTCTCGATCTTAAATCAAATAGATTTAATCCTAAGTTTATATTCCACAGCGGATAAGTTGCAATGCGTGAAAAACGGTTGGTGTCAATCGTTTTACCAAAATATGTATCCCAACCTAAATTATATTTTAAGAAATAAGGAAAGCTCACGTCGTTAAAGTTGAGGCCGCCAGAAAGATTGCGCATCCATTCTTTTTTAGCAATACCGATTTCTGCATTGCGCGCTTCAATATCGTATCGCGTACCTTCGAGTTCAGGTGAATTTGTTAAAGCTAATTGTACTAAATATTCATCAAAGTTGTTAGGTTTTGTCGGAATATTAGTATTGTTGTTGCCAAAAATAAAAGGCTTTTGTGCCGGATTTTGAGCGAACAAAAAATCAAAAAAGAATAATGAAAAGAAAATAATGGGAAGCAGTTTCAAAATAGTCTGTTTATTAATGTCATTAGTTTGCAAAAAAAGTACCAATAGCTTTTATTTGCAAACTTTTTTGGCAAATTTCGGTTTATCGCTTACAAATAAAAAATAATTTTTTCGATTTACAAACTTAGAATGAACTTTTTAGACGAATTAGAATGGCGCGGAATGCTGCACGACATCACGCCTGGTGTAAAAGAATTAATGAACGAGAAGAAAATTGTGGGCTATATTGGTTTCGATCCAACGGCGCCAAGTATGACGATTGGCAATTTTTTGCAGATCCAAGTTTTAAAACTTTGGCAACTTTCTGGTCATACTCCCATAGTTTTATTCGGTGGAGCTACTGGAAGAATTGGAGATCCGTCGGGCAAAGATAAAGAGCGCGAATTAAAATCATTCGAAGAATTAGACGGTAATTTGGCCTTTCAGAAAGCGCAAGTTGCAAAGTTTTTAGATTTTGAAATGGGTGACAACAAAGCCATCAATGTCAATAATTTTGATTTTTATAAAGAGATGAACGTACTCGATTTTTTGCGCGATGTCGGCAAAACGATTACTGTCAGTTATATGATGTCGAAAGATTCGGTGCAAAATCGTTTAGAAACGGGACTTTCGTTCACTGAATTTAGCTATCAACTTTTGCAGGGTTACGATTTTCAATGTCTCTATCAAAAAATGAATTGCTTGGTTCAACTCGGCGGCAGCGATCAATGGGGGAACATAACAGCGGGAACAGAATTTATTCGCCGCAATTTAGGTGGAAAAGCATACGCGATAACTTCTAAACTTTTGACAAAATCGGATGGAAAAAAGTTTGGCAAATCGGATGAAGGAAATATTTGGCTCGATAGAAATATGACTTCGCCGTATAAATTTTATCAATTCTTTTTGAACATTGACGATGCTGATTTGAAAAAACTTTTTAGATATTTTTCTTTGAAGTCGCGAGAAGAAATTGAAGCAATTGAAAAAGAATTTGAAAATGATCCGCGTCAATTGAAAAAGATAATTGCTGAAGAATTAACGGTGCGTGTGCATTCATCGGAAGATTTGCAAAACATTCAGAAAGTAACGGACTTATTATTCGGAAAACTCGACGCGTCTGTGCTTTCAAGTTTTAGTCCAGAAATGTGGACAACGATTGGTGCAGAAATTCCGAACGGAAAAATTAATGCGCACGATGTCGAAAACGGAATTCCATT
>JAYVVO010000163.1:0-5595 GCA_043786955.1 Saprospiraceae bacterium | reverse complement strand
CTCAAACCTTGTTCATGTAAAGTATGGACAAGGTTTTTTGTTTAAAAAGGTTTTCCTGCATTTTATTTGCAATATGTTGATTAACAGGACTTAGTAGTTTTTAGAATTTTAGATTAAATTGGAGTGATTTGGCTTTGTTGTTGCCTTAGTTAATTAGCACTATGCAATTACAAACAAACTCATGTCACATAAAATTATAACACGACGTTTAGAAATTAAAACTTACAACGATTTTGATAATTTTTTTCTGGATTTTATTCTACCCTTCGTAGAAAATGCGGCGCTTCATCATTTATTAAAAAGTTGGCATTTTGAAAAAAAAGATAGTGAAAATATTCAACTTATTTTTAAAGGCGATGGATCGGTAATTGATAATATTTTAATTCCAGAACTCAATCAATTACATCGCGATTTATGGCTTTACCCTTTGAAAAATTTGAGTATTCAGTTTCAACTTTTTAAGCCGATTGAAATTTCAGGCATTCAAAAATCTTTTTTAGAAAATGAAATAGAAGAAAATAAAATTACGGGAGATTTTTTGGAGCAATTATTTTTTCTCACTTCTGTTTCGATGGGTGGTTGGTTGCGCACGTATTTACACCATAATATTGTTGAACGCACGAGTGGCGTTTTGCTTTATTATTTGGGCTTAATTTATATTTTAGAGGAAACCAATGAAAAACGCGCGAGTATTTTAAAAAAAATCTATTCTGAAAATGATTTGCATTTATCCATCAATGAACACTTCCATAACGCATTAGTAGTTTTCGGGAGAAGATTAATGAAGCTTTTAAAAACAGATGAACAATTTGCACAAAAATTTTACAATGTATGGTTAAGTAGTTTGCGCAATCATTTTTCAGCCTCTATTAAAGAAAAAAAAGAAACTTTGCTGGATAGTAAAGTAGAAGTGTGTAAAATTTACAAAAAATATTTAATCAATATTTTTGATTTGGAGCAAACCATTTATGAAAACGTGATTGATAAAATTGCACTTGCCACTCTGAATTAAAATAACAAAGGCTGCTTTTCGAGCAGCCTTTGTGTTTGAAACTAATACGAAAATTAGTTTACTTTCATCTTAGCAGATTTCTTTAAGTACTCTTTTTTACCTGTTGAACCGATGTAATACTGTCCACCGTTTGGTCCTAATAAAATATCATGTCCTTTAGCATCTTTACCTAAAGATTTAGGAACATAAGTAGAATTAGATTTAGGAACATAAGTAGAATTAGATTTAGTTGCCATTTTACCAGCAGCAGGTGCAGTAGTTGTAGGTGCAGTTGTGGGTGCAGTTGTAGGTGCGGTAGTTGCAGCACCCGTTGCAGGTGTCATCTCTGCTTTAGGTTTACGAACGCGTTTTGCTTTTACGGGTGCAGTTGTAGTTGCAGCAGTTGGAGCAGTTTGTGTAGTACCAGTTGCTGTTGTTGCAGCCGCTGGAGCAGTTTGTACTCTTTTTGTGTATGTACGTTTTACTTTAACTGGCGCAGCAGTTGTAGTTGTTGAAGCAGGAGTAGTAGCTGGAGCAGTTTGTGCATTTACAAAAGATGCAGACAACATTACGAACGCAGCAATAATCAGATTTTTCATTACTTAAAAAAAATTTTATGAATTAATTGTCAAAAATAACACCTTATAGACGTTTCACAGAATTTTAGACACTTATTTTATGCGTTAAATTTAAGTTAATGTAAACAACGCATCGAAAAACTGCATTTATAAGCTTGTTTTGGCTTAAAATAATGGCTCAACTCAAATAATTTAAGTGACTTATACTCCATGACTTATCGAATAAAATTACAAAAACAAATACGGTATAAGCGCTGCGATATTGGGATGTTTCAGACTACAAAAAATAATTTTAAAGTCACAAAAATTAATTGCTAAACCAACTTGGAGTGAAACTTAAAATCATAGCTTTAGAGATACCCTAAAAATTGCTTTTGTTTTTCCTTGGATTTACAACAATTATAAAAATTTTTAGATTTCAATGTAGCGCCTTTTGTCTTTAACTCATTGCCTTTTATTATTTGGCGGGTGCATTATTGGCTACCAGTTTTTTAGAATTAACCATGGAATTGAGCAAATTGAGCCAATAGGTGCGCGTACCGACAAATGTAATTTTGTTGTAGTAAGCTTTAGCAGCATCTGCGGCAGCATTAGCAGCCGTAAAATTTTGCACTTCCCACTCACTACTGAATTGCATGTGGCGTGTGTAACCGTTCAAAGCATAGGTTGTCGCATCTTCGCCTTGCATGATTGCTGAATCATATTGCTTCGCGCCTTCATCTGCGCGACCTTTAGTGTATAAAAAATTAGCGTAGCTTCTTACACCCGAAAGTTTACTGGTTACAGAATCCGTATAAACATCAATGGTTGATATCCCGCGCTTAAAATATTGTTCCGCTTTGTTATCATCAAAAACAGACACAAGTGCGCGCGCAATATTGACATATTCTGAAGTGGAAACCGTTGTATGCGTTGATTCTAAAAACCAAATAATTTGATTGACAAGCGTTTGACGTTTGGTATTATACCACGAACTGAGATTGTAATTATACACGTAAGTCGAAACTGCTTGATCTCCAGCACATTTAAGTTCAAGATCTAAAAGTTCGCGCAGCAACGCTGATACAATTAAACGATTTTTCTGACTATCTGAATCGTCCGTACTTTTTGTATTTGAAACGATGGCAGCAGCAGACGGTGTGTTGCTCAGATTTAAATAAGTATCGGGCAAGTAATCAATAATTTTTAGGATATTGATATTTATCTGGTTTAGTTTAGTTTGAAACTCGTCCGCAGCAAGTGTTCCTAAAACACTGTTCCGATTGACGGTCTCGAGTTCCGTTTTGATGACGATGAGTGCATTTTCTAAATCTCTATCGTTCGCTGCATCTACAACAGTTACTAAATAATCGAGAGCAACTTTCGCATCGGGCGAAATCATTTTCTTAATGTCTGTTCTTGTATTCATATTGAGTTGATATTTGAGTAAGCTGTGAGCTATGAGCTATGAGCTATGAGCAATACGTGAAGCTCATAGCTATTTTTCGCAAACTGTTTTTAAATTCATTAATCCACGTTTATAATCGGGTGCAACCCAATTTTCCATTTTTAGTCCTAAATAGCGCAGCATAGGATTCATTCCTAAATCCATATCGAACGACCAACTGACGGTGGTGTGCGTAGAATCTTTAGACGCAAATTTAAAATCGGCTGTTGAAGTACCCATCCCTTCAAAATCTGTTCGCGAATGAATTTGTGCATTCGGTTTCGTGCTTAGAATGGTTTGTTTGCCATTCCCAACTTTTTTATTATCGCTCATCCAAGTAAAGTATGCACCTTCACCCGCTGTTGTTGGTTGCGAGTAGGTGTATTTTGTATTTAAATCTATTTTAGACCACGGCGACCAATCATTCCAATTTTTAAGTTCATTGGTTTCAGCAAAAACTTTTGACACTGGCGCGTTAATATCTATTTGTCGCACAAAATGCACACTACCAGGTAGAAAAAAACCAATTGCAACGATTGCTAATAAGACGATGCCGAGATATTTGAGAATTCTGATGAACATAATTGTGAATTTGATTTAGTTAAAAGTGCTTTTTAGAAAATTTCACTATTAGCCTTTGCGAAGATACAAATAATTAAGTCTTATGGATTGTGTAAATTACTTTTAATTAAAATTAACGCACTTTATGGGTTAATTATTTTTAATACGCCGCTTTAAGCGCGCAATTTTATCGAATAGATTTTCAAAAAAATACTGTCGCCCTTTTTTGCCGTGCAAACTGATTTGCGTACTTTTTGAAAGGATGTCATCGAACCAATTTTGTGTATATTCTACAATGCGCTCATCGGTAGTTCTTAAATAATCGGGGATAACAAAATTGCAATACACAATATTAGCTGTGTCAGATTCAATTAAAATGGTGTTATTAGTGAAATTAATTTCATTGTGATACAATTTAAAACTTTCGGCTGATGCGTTTTCATTTGTCACTTTCTTGCCTTGTGTAACCATTGTCTCTAAATTACAAACCAAATCGAACAATGCTTTGCATAATATTAAGGCATCAGTTTGGTTTCGAATTACTTTAGTAGAAAAATAATACTCAATTTGATTGAGCGTACTATCTAAAATATTTAATGACCACATTTCGACCGTATTCTGCGCTTTATAAATCTCCCAAATTTGATGGGCTTTAACTTGGGTTGATGGAGAAAGCAAATGGGGTGAAAATTTCTCTTTCTGTATGTGTTCAAAATTCCAAACAGAGCGCGCCCAAACAAACATTTTAAAAGAAAACAAGGCGGGCGAAGATAAAAAATAAAAGAGTGGTAATTCAGAACTGGCGCTGTGCAGCGTTAACCCTTCTAATTCGCTTAAAGGTTTTACGGCGTTATATAGTTCATTGACATAATCGTCAAAATTTTTGATGGTTTTTATGAATGGGTTAAACTGAAACAAAACTGAGTCGCTGTCCTTAAAAATATGCGCATCAATTGATATTTTATGCTTCGATGCAATAGCTTCAATTTGATTGGGTGTTAAATTTGAATCACCACGCATACGCTTATAAACGCCATCTTGGTTAACACCTAATAACTTTTTGAGAGATGAAACAGCTTCTGAAGTCTTTGTAAATTTCGATGACAAGTTTTTAAAAAGATAAACTTGAAGTGTCGGTTTTTCTGCCATAGTTGCGATGAGATGTTAATACTTATGTTAGAAAATTTTTGTTTTTTTAATAATAACCAACAATTTAATTATTTCTCTGGAAATAATCAAATTTTAAATGGATATAACATAAATAAAGTTTTGTTTTTATGGAAATGAGATTCAAATATCCCAAAATTTACCTACAACTTTACATTGCAACATTTAAAAAACTAAAAATTACATTTGTCAAACTCCATTTTTTAAAATTTACTTCACCTTAAATTTTGCCAATGGTTACAAAACATTTTAGCTCTTATTTTTTCACTTTTAATTAATTGTTTATGACAAAAAACTTTTTTATGTACTTCGCTTTTGCGCTCAGTATCAGTTTAACACATTGCAACAAAACTACCGTTGACCCTAACGGTTTACCACCAGAAACCCAAACAGGTGCTGGCACTTTTGCTTGCAAAATTAATGGTGTGGTGTGGAAATATAAAGACCCAGATCCTCAATGGCTAAGTACAAATCCAAAAACAAGATGGAGTTTTGACCCTAATCGTTTATCTGGGTTCCTAGAAATTTACGGATGGAAGTACTCAGATGGTAAAAATTCAGATGATTATCTTGTTTTAGCGGCTGACTCTTTATTATTATTTAAAGAGAAGGCTATAAGGCATTTTTTTGCTAATTATGGAGTCTCTTTTACAAATTTTTTAGCAAAAAAAGGAGAATGCGCTAATTTTAATTCTTCTGGTGTTAATGATACTACAAAAAATTTCAATAGCTCTGGCAAATTAATAATTAGTCGACTTGACCAAAATGCGAAAATTATTTCTGGTACATTTAGTTGCGATATCTACCAATCAGGTTGTGGTGATACTCTAAAAATCACCGATGGAAGATTTGATATCAAATATCAATAAATT
>JAYVVO010000162.1:0-1890 GCA_043786955.1 Saprospiraceae bacterium | reverse complement strand
CGCGGTATTGAAAAAGCAGTCCGCAAAGTTGTTGAACACATCAAAGGACAAAGTGAGCAAATCAATAACGATTTTGATAAAATCAAACAAATTGCATCCATCTCAGCGAATAACGACGATGAAATAGGAACTTTAATTGCTGATGCGATGAAACGCGTATCAACTGATGGTGTAATCACGGTTGAAGAAGCAAAAGGAACTGAAACCTATGTAGATGTTGTTGACGGTATGCAGTTTGATCGCGGTTACTTATCGCCGTATTTTATTACCAATGCTGACACGATGGTTGTAGAATATGAAAATCCATTGATTTTGATCTATGACAAGAAAATTAGCAATATGCAAGAGATGTTGCCGATTTTAGAAAAATCACTTGGCACAGGTCGCCCGCTATTAATTATTGCTGAAGATGTTGATTCACAAGCATTAGGCGTATTGGTTGTAAATCGTTTGCGCGCAGGTTTAAAAGTTGTTGCTGTTAAAGCACCAGGTTTTGGAGATCGCAGAAAAGCAATGCTTGAAGATATTGCAATTTTAACAGGCGGTACAGTCATTTCTGAAGAGCAAGGTTACAAATTAGAAAATGCAGATTTAGCGCATCTCGGTACTTGCGAAAAAATTACGGTTGATAAAGATAATACAACAATTATTAACGGTAAAGGAGAAAGCGACGCGATTAAATCGCGCGTGAATCAGATTAAACAGCAAATTGAAATCACAACTTCCGATTACGACCGTGAAAAATTGCAAGAGCGTTTGGCTAAATTGGCAGGCGGTGTTGCAGTTTTATACATCGGTTCAGCTACTGAAGTTGAAATGAAAGAAAAGAAAGATCGCGTTGACGATGCTTTACACGCTACTCGCGCGGCAGTTCAAGAAGGAATTGTAACGGGTGGAGGTGTTTGCTTAGTGCGTGCTATTTCTGCTTTAGTTAATATGCGTGGTTTGAACGAAGACGAAACAACTGGTATTGATATCGTTCGTCGTTCGTTAGAAGCACCTCTTCGTTGCATCGCTGAAAATGCAGGTGTTGAAGGCAGTGTGGTTTTACAACGCGTTAAAAATGGTAAAGGCAGTTACGGCTACAACGCGCGTACTGATAAATACGAAGATTTGAAAGCGACGGGTGTTATTGATCCTGCTAAAGTTGCGCGTGTTGCATTAGAAAATGCTGCATCAGTATCAGGCATGGTGTTAACAACTGAATGCGTTTTAAACGATAAGCCAGAAAGAGAAGCGCCACATTCACACGGCGGTGGTAACCCAGGAATGGGTGGCATGGGCGGAATGATGTAATAAGCGATTTTAAAAAAATAAAAAAGCGGCTTTAACCTGAGTGTTAAAGTCGCTTTTTTTGTTTAACCAATTTAAAAGTTTTTGCTTAGATTTATATTAATTGTTGAACGGAAATTTGAGCTTCTAACCGCTCATTATTTAATAGCGTAAGTCTTTTTCTCGAAGCAAGCCTAATTAAAATTTAATCCTAAACTAACGTGACTATAGAAATAAAAATATAGGAAACTAAAATAGTTGCAGTAAGCAAAAGCTTACGGCAACTTAATTTTTAATTTATTCTCTCAGGACACTCAAAATTACTCTTTCACATTTAATTCTAATAAATTGTCCATTTATAAAAAAGTATAAAATATCGTCATTAACATTTGCTTTCGATTGCGACGTAAAACTGTTATTAATTTCTCTTAAAGTTGAAGGGAAAAATGTAATTTCCTACAAACAATGAGCATCAATAAATTTGTTTTCATCATCCTGATTTGTAATATTTAAAAATGATACGGATTCATGATTTATAAAAACCCCTGGCAATTCGTTTTTATTTACCCATTCTCCTTTAGATTTTACCCAAGACAATTTTAAATTTCTATCGCGCAC
>JAYVVO010000161.1:0-1895 GCA_043786955.1 Saprospiraceae bacterium | reverse complement strand
CATTACTATTTTATTGAAATAAATTCTAAGGGTGCATTATTATACGCTATGGCAATGCGATTACCAATTTTTTTTAAATCCCGCACAGCACCATTTAGAAAAAGTTTATTAAATCTATTTTCCGACACCGTAAATCCACCGTTGCCATTGCCGAGTAAAACTGTACCATAACTCGCATCGCATCTGCCGATACTTGGAATCATTTCATAAAAATTACCACCTACTAAAATGTCAGGTATTTTATCGCCGTTAAAATCGGCGACATAAAACGCCTCTGCGCTGCTGAATTGAACAGCATCAGGCAATGTATTAATTTCCCATTCTCTATTCGGTTTATTCCATAAAACCACTGAGCGAAGTTGTTGCGCTTTTTTCACAAGTGCGCCTTGTTGCATTGCTTTAGGAAAAATTTGATTGAAAGTGCTGTTGGCAAAAGTTTCATATTCTGGAAATCTTTTTCGCAGGGAAGGCATTTGCGATATAAGTTCATCTTTGTGTGCGACAGTGTAGTTTTTATTTTGGCGATAGTACGTCAGTAGCGCATCAATATCGCCGTTGCCATCAAAATCTTTCACATAAAGTCCGACAGGTTCAATATCAGTGGCTTGCAGTTCAGTATTAGTGCCAATATTTCCGACCAAAATATCTAAGTCACCGTCTTTATCTAAATCGGCAACGCAAACAGTGCGCCACCAACCACCCGTATTTTCCATTTCTAATTTCTGAAAACTGCCGCCAAAATTATAGCACAGCGTAATCGGCATAAATTCGCCGACAATAACTAAATCGAGCGAACCATTTTTATCTAAATCGGCAAAAGCGGCGTCTGTCACCATGCCGATATTTTTAAGAAAGGGCGCAAATTCCGCACTGACTTCTGTAAAAATCCCTTTACCATTGTTGTGTAATAAATAACTCGACGCATTTACTCCATAATAATTCATATCGCTGCGCGAACCAACAAATAAATCGGGTGCGCCGTCGCCATCAAAATCGCCAACTTTTACACAACTGCCATTATGAAAAATTTGAGGCAAGTTTTTTTCTGTCTTTGTGAAATTTCCTTTACCATCGTTCAAATATAATCTGTCTAAAGCACGTACATCGCCCGAAAGAAATTGAAACCCACCACTGACGACGTATAAATCAGTATCGCCGTCGCCGTCAGCATCAAAAAAAACTGCACCAACATCAGAACATCCTGCATCTTTTAAAAAAGCATTTTGAGGCGAAAGTTTAAACGTACCGTTTTTATTTTGCAAAAATAAATTACCTGATTGCCCTTGCGCACCACCAACATAGAAATCTTCGAGACCATCGCCATTCACATCGCCGACAGCTAATTTAGGACCTTCTGTCGAAAGAAAGTGCGGAATGAGTTTTTGCTTTTCGATATCGTTTACTGTTGTGAGTTGTTGATTGTTAGGTGTTAGCTTTAAAACTTCTTTATCTTTTTCAAAAACAAATGAGCTTTGAGCTTTGAGCTCTGAGCTTTGGGCTCTTAATGTTGCAGATGAATAATTTGCCACTATATTTGTACACGGCTGAACAAGTGCAAAAGCGGGAAACAATTGTGTTTTGCCATCGCGCCAAATAATCCGAATTGAATCAATTTTAGAATTTGTACCGACACCAAAATGTAAAATAGGTTCTATGCTCGATTGAAAGCCACGCGTTGTTTGTACTTCGTTATACTGCAAACTATCGCCACAATAAACGATGGCTTTTGCGCCAATACCAAAAGTATTTTGCGTGTTCGATTTAAAACTTATGCGCAGCGATTTATTGTTTGAAGATTGTGGGGTTTCATTCGCACTTTTCGTTTTGTCCTGAATGTTTTTTTTGCTCATCGTTTGATTGATAAGCAGCGATGCAGGTGCGTTTAAATTATTTAC
>JAYVVO010000160.1:0-15156 GCA_043786955.1 Saprospiraceae bacterium | reverse complement strand
TGAAAGAAACTTCTATTTGTGGTAAATTTATTTTATCTTTGCGAAAATTTTTAGATGCCCACCTTTCACGAATTAGGTTTGAAAGAGCCTTTGCTTCGTGCCGTAGACAGTTTAGGATTTGTCAATCCTACCCCGGTACAAGAAGCAGTTATTCCCTTCGCTATGAAGAGCGAACGCGATTTAGTAGCTTTAGCACAAACTGGCACTGGTAAAACAGCTGCGTTTGGTTTGCCACTGTTGAACAAAATTGATACCTCGTCGCGCCAAGCGGTGACACAAGGTTTAATTTTATGCCCAACGCGCGAACTTTGCTTACAAGTTGCTCAAGATTTGACGAATTACGCACAGTTTATTCCTAACTGCAAAATTGTTGCAGTGTATGGAGGCGCGCGTATTGATGTGCAACTCAAACAACTGCGCGATGGTGCGCACGTCATTGTTGCAACACCCGGCAGATTAATAGATATTTTAGAACGCCGTGGCGTTTCACTCGATTCACTTTCAAACCTCGTTTTGGATGAAGCCGATGAAATGTTGAACATGGGTTTTAAAGAAGCCATTGACACGATTTTAGAATCGGTGCCGAACGATAAATCGGTTTGGTTATTTTCTGCCACGATGTCTAAAGAAATTCGCAACATTGCGAGTAACTACATGACGGACGCGCAAGAAATGAAATTGGTTGGAACAAACGAATCGAACGTGAATATCGAGCATGTTTATTACACTTGCCGCGCCGATGATCGCTACGCCGTTTTGAAACGTGTAGTTGATGCCACACCTGGAATTTTTGGTCTTATTTTTTGTAGAACAAAAGCTGAAACAAAAGATATTGCCGAACAAATGATGCGCGACGGTTACAACGCCGACGCACTACACGGCGATTTAACACAAGACGATCGCGATCGCGTTATGAATTTATTCAGAGAGCGGACGTTAGAATTGTTGGTAGCTACCGATGTTGCTGCTCGCGGAATTGATGTAAGCGATATTTCGCACGTTATTCATTATGGTTTACCCGACGACAACGAAGTTTACACGCATCGCAGCGGCAGAACAGGTCGCGCAGGTAAGCAAGGTAAATCCATCGTAATCGTTTCTACTAAGTTTGAATCTCGTATTCGCGAAGTGGAACGCATAACAAAATCGCATTTTCTCAAATTACCGATTCCATCTGGAAAAGAGGTTTGTGAAGCACAATTGTTGAACATCATTCACAACATTCACACTGCCGAAGTACACGACACTGCTATTGAACCGTACTTACCTCAAATTTATGCCGAGCTTAATGAATTGAGCAAAGAAGATTTGATTAAGCGTTTTGCGAGTGTAGAGTTTAATCGCTTTTTGGTATATTACAAAAATGCACCCGATTTAAATTATTACAGCAAACCACGCACAACGCGTGGCACAGAAGAGCGCGGATTTACGATTAATGGATCAACAGAGCGTCGTGGTTCTGGTGCCAACTTTACGCGTTTATTTGCTAATATTGGTGGCATGGACGGCGTAACACCTTCGGATTTTATTAAAAAAGTTTCTGCGGATGTTGGTATAGATTCAAACAGCTTTGGCGATATTGCGATTAAACGCACATATATGCACTTCGATATTGCCAACGATGATGCGGCTAAGGTAAAAAGCAGTATGTCAAATTGGATGATTAATAACCGTAAAGTGCGCGTTGATAATGCGGATAGCAAAGAAAACGAAGATCACAGAAATTCTGGCGGCGGCAGTTACGAAAAAAAATCTTCTTACGATAGAACTTCGAACCCACGAAACGGCAGCGGTGGTTATAAATCGCGCGAAAGTAGCGGTGCGCCACGTCGCGGTGCAGAAATTGATAGATTTTTAAAACCTCGCGATAATAAACCACGCAGGTAGAAAATTCGAAAAGTAAATTAAAATAGTCCATTATGATCTGCTTCTAAATGGACTATTTTTTTTCTCCAAAATTCGAAGTAATTATGAAAGTTATTACACGCACTATTTGGGTTCTTTCATTGGTTAGTTTTTTTACAGATATTGCAAGTGAAATGCTATATCCGATAATGCCCGTTTATTTAAAATCAATCGGTTTTTCAATTGTATTAATTGGAGTGCTAGAAGGATTCGCCGAAGCAATTGCTGGATTAAGTAAAGGTTATTTCGGAAATTTAAGCGACAACATCGGGAAACGACTACCATTTGTACAAATAGGCTATTCTTTAAGTGCAATTTCAAAACCGATGATGGCACTATTAGTATTTCCGATTGGAATTTTTTTTGCAAGAGCATTGGATAGAATTGGAAAAGGAGTTCGCACTGGTGCACGTGATGCTCTACTTTCTGACGAAGCAACTCCCGAAACAAAAGCACGTGTATTTGGTTTTCACCGCTCAATGGATACTATGGGTGCTGTTTTAGGTCCGTTAATCGCGCTTATTTATTTATCATTTCATCCAGCTGATTATAAAACCTTATTTTTAATCGCTTTTTTGCCAGGTTTTGTCGCCATATCGGCAACTGTTTTCATAAATGAGAAAAAGAAACTCCCGCTCACAACAAAACCTCGAACTGGTTTTTTAGACTTTATTCAATATTGGAAAACCAGCCCAATCATCTATAAAAGATTAATTACGGGTTTATTGATCTTTACATTGTTCAATAGTTCTGACGTTTTTTTAATCCTAAAAATGAAAAACGCTGGTTACAATGATATAATTGTAATAGGGACTTATATTTTTTACAACTTGGTGTTTGTCGCGTTTTCATACCCTTTAGGAATATTAGCCGATAAAGTGGGTATGAAAAAAATATTGGTGATGGGTTTTATACTTTTTGCGTTGACATATATCGGTATGGCTTACGCTGAAAGCCAATTTGTTTTTATTTTTTTATTTTTTTTATATGGCGTTTATGCCGCAGCCACTGAAGGTATTGCCAAGGCATGGATTACAAATGTCTGTGAGAAAAATAAAACTGCAACTGCCATAGGTACTTTCACAGCTTTTCAAAGTATGGCTACATTAATAGCAAGTTCGGCAGCGGGTTTAATTTGGTTTAAATTTGGCGCATCAGCAACATTTTTAATCAGTGGAATTGTAGCTACATTCGTAGCAATTTACATTTCGCGAATTGATTAAGCGTTTGCCGCATGGTCTTTCATACGCTTTGCTAAATCGTGACCGAGATATTTTTCAATGGTGTTATGCACTAAATAAATAACGGGTGTCATAGCAATAGCGACAATAAATTTATACAAATAACCGCCCGAAGAAACGGTGAAAAGTTGTTGCAAACTCCAAGGTGTTTGACCTGTGCTTGGAAACCAACGCGGAATAAAATAAAATGCTAACGAGGTGACGACGAAAGTATCTATGAGTTGCGAAAAAAGCGTACTACCCGTTGAGCGCAACCATAAATATTTTTCACCCGTTACTTTTTTAATTTGATGAAAAATAGCGACATCAACAAACTGACCCAGCAAAAAAGCTATTAACGAGGCAATAATAATGGAATTACTCTGCCCAAAAATACTTGAGTACGATGCGTTCATATCCGACACTCCTTTCGACATTTGACTGCCGGGCCACCAAGGCGACGGTTGCAAACTGATGGAACTGAAAAACATAAAATAGGCATAAGCAATAAATCCTGCAACTAACCAAGATAGAAAATTAACACCTTTGTGTCCGTAATACTCGTTAATAATATCCGTCATTATAAAAACTACTGGCCATAACAACACGCCAGCCGAAAGATCAAAATTATATTCGCCACCAAAAATTTTCCAATGTACTTGCTGAATACCGAGACTGTGCTCAAGAGAAAATATCTTCACGCCCATAAACTCCGCACAAAGCGTATTAGCTACAAAAAATCCGCCCAAAATAAAAAATAAACGTCCGCCTTTATTAGTAATAATATCAAAAATCTGGGGCGATTTTATTTTTGTACCTTCTTGTTGATCCATACAGAAATTAAAGTTTTTCCAATAAACTATCAAATGATATACAATATGCAGCGCACCTCTTTGCGTCACATCAATAACTTAATCTTATCTACCCTTGCATTTTCACGGAACGCGTAACGGGTAAAACTTCATTGCGCATCGCAATTTGTCGTGCCGTATTTTGTGCAATTTCTATAAATGGTGCTTTTGCTTTTTCATCACTTTGCGCCATGATTGGAACACCTGCATCACCCGATTCACGAATTGACATCACTAACGGTACTTGACCTAGAAGCATGGATTCAGTGTGTAATGCTAATTTTTTTCCACCACCCGATCCAAAAATATAGTATTTATTGTTTGGCAATTCGGCAGGCGTAAACCATGCCATGTTTTCAACGACGCCTAAAATCGGTACATTTATTTGGGGCAAACCAAACATACTCACTGCGCGAACAGCATCAATAACGGCGACTTCTTGCGGCGTTGTTACAATCACAACGCCCGTAACAGGCACAGTTTGTACTAAACTTAGTTGCACATCACCCGTTCCTGGCGGTAAATCAACGACGATATAATCAAGTTCCGACCAAAGGACATCGTTAAAAAATTGTTTTACTAAAGCAGAAAGTCTCGGACCACGCAAAACAACAGCCTGTTCTGGCTCAATAATATTACCGATAGAAATAAACTCCAATCCTTGAAATTTAAGCGGCACCATTTTAGGCGTCCCGTAAATTTCTTTTATTTCGGGTCTTTGTTTTTGCAACCCGAGCATTGTCGGAATACTCGGTCCGTACATATCTGCATCAATTAAACCAACGCGCGCGCCAAGTGCTTGCAAACCTAAAGCTAAATTGACCGCGATGGTTGATTTACCTACACCACCCTTACCTGAAGCAACAGCTATAATATTTTTTAAATGCGGCAGTACGCGACTTTCCTGAACAGTTTCAGTTTGTCGAGCCGTTGTATGCACATTTGGTTCGGCATTTGGATAAAGATTTTTTATTGCGCCAATAATTGCGAAAATGAGTTCCGTTTTATTCGGCATATTCAGCGTAGGTAAAGCCAAAGTCAAATTGACGGCATTACCTTCAACTTCTAAATTTTCTACCATCCGGCGCGCAATAATATCTTGACCCGTCGCAGGATCGTTCACTGTGCGGAGCGCATCAATTATTTTAATTTTATCCATTTTTAAAAGCTGTGAGCTATGAGCTTTGAGCTATGAACCTTCTTTTGCAGAATAATACTCATAGCTCATAGCTCATAGCTAAATGAAATAATCAATTACAAAAAAGCAACCGTAAACTACGCTCGCTATTCCGTTTGTTGTAAAAAAAGCGCGATTGACGCGTGATAAATTATTGACACTAATAATGCTGTGTTGATAAATGAGCATCGAAATAAAAATAATCGCGCCGACAATTTGAATATATTTTAAGGGCAAATCGGATTTAAAAAGATAAACCGTTATACCAATCATTATCAATCCACACAAAACGTGAAGACCATTAGAAATATTCACAGCGCGCGCGCGCCCAAAAGACGAAGGTACGGAATACAAACCATTTGTTGCGTCGAATGAATCATCTTGCAGCGCGTAAATAATATCAAATCCTGAAACCCATAGTAAAACAAGACCCGAATAGACTAAAGGTAAAAATCCAAATTCGCCTGTGACCGCAATATAAGCGCCAATCGGCGCGAGCGATAAACCTAAACCTAAAATAAAATGGCAGAGAAATGTAAATCGCTTTGTGTAACTATAACCTAAAATAACAAGTAGCGCAATGGGAGAAAGAAAAAAACACATTCTATTAATGAGAAACGTACAAAAAACAAACGCTGCCGCATTAACAATCACAAAAAATAAAGCATTATTTGCTGAAATTTCTCCCGCAGGAATTTCGCGCATAGAAGTTCTCGGATTCAACGCGTCTATATGGCGATCTAAATAGCGATTAAATGCCATGGCGGCACTGCGAGCAAAAATCATACACAAAATAATGTAAGCGAAGGTTTCTATTTGGGGCACAGCGCCGATGTGTTGCGTACCTAATAAAAAACCTATTACGGCAAAAGGCAACGCAAAAACTGTATGCGCGAACACAATGAGCGAAAAATATTTTTTCATGCAGGAGATATGTCAAATTAAAATGCAAATTTCTGTTTTTTTGTTCAAACTACATAAACATTAAAATCTATTTCTGATTATTATAACTGTTCGACAAATTTTGGATAAAATGAAAATTGATAAATTTTATCTTATTTTCGCCCAAAAATTATATTATGCTTTACGATAAAAAAATTGCTGAAGATGTTGCGCGTATTTTGCTCGATATTAAAGCCGTAAAATTAAACGCCGAAAATCCTTTTATTTGGACGTCTGGCATAAAATCCCCTATCTATTGCGATAACCGTATAACCTTAGCGCATCCTGAAGCAAGAGAAAAAATTATTGCTTATTTATTAGACGCTACCGATAATATAGAAGATTTCGATGTTGTGCACGGCGTTGCAACCGCTGGTATTCCTTACGGAATGTTGATTGCTTATGCTATAAATATTCCTTTCGGTTACATACGCGAGAAGCCAAAAGGTCATGGCAGACAAAACCAAATTGAAGGCGCGCAAGAAGAAGGCACAACGACATTAATTGTTGAAGATTTAATTTCTACAGGAAAAAGTTCGATAATCGCTATTGAAGCAGCGCGCGAAGCGAAAATAAAAGTGGCGGGTGTGCTTTCTATTTTCGATTACGATTTTAATGAAACATTCGACGCTTTCACTAAAATTAATTGCCCCTACGTTTCACTTTGTAATTATGATACACTTTTAAAGGCGGCATTAGATGCAAAATATATTTTGCCCGAACAACTCGAAGATTTAAAAAACTGGCGCGTTTCACCACAAACTTGGAGGGTGTAATTTAGATTTATAGTTTCAGCAAAGGTTTTTTTTCGTATCAAAATATAGAAACTGATTGAAAAATCTCTAAGCAGCGATACAAAAATAAAAAAAATAAGGAGCACTACTATTTTAGTACTTCTTTTTTTTAATATTCAGATATGATAGTGTTAATTTGTGATGTTTTTGATTCTTTGCATTTGCGAAGTTAATTTTATAATAATTCAAGTCGAGTAACCAACTCTAACGTATGAGCGTAATTACCCCTAATTCGGAAATTTTTTTACATAAATACCTTAATAATGCTTCGCCGACGGGCTACGAAGCGGAAGGACAAAAGCTTTGGCTCGAATATATTAAGCCCTATATTCATGAATGGCACGTTGATAATTACGGAACGGTATATGGTGTCATAAACCCTGGTAAAAGTTTTAGAGTTGTCATCGAAGGTCATGCAGATGAAGTGTCGTGGTATGTTAATCATATCACTGAAGATGGTTTTATTGGTGTTATTCGCAACGGTGGATCGGACCAAACTATTTCGCCATCCAAACGAGTAAATATTCATACCAAAAACGGATTCATTAAAGGCGTTTTTGGTTGGCCCGCCATTCATACGCGTATCGGCAAAGAAGCCAACATCAATCCAGAGTTAACAAATATTTTTATTGATATCGGTGCAAAAAATAAAGAAGAAGTTTTAAGCAAAGATATTCACGTCGGCTGCGTGATTACTTATGAAGACGAACTGATAATTTTAAATGAAATCATGTACTGTGGTCGTGCGCTTGATAATCGCATCGGTGGATTTTGTATCGCCGAAGTAGCGCGTTTGCTCCACGAAAATAAAATCGAACTACCTTACTCTTTATATATCGTCAATTCTGTGCAAGAAGAAGTTGGTTTACACGGAGCTGAAATGATTACACAAACAATTAAACCCCATGTCGCTATAGTAACCGATGTATGTCACGATACTTCAACGCCTTTAATGAACGCCAAACAGCAGGGTGATGTTAAATGTGGCAAAGGTCCTTGTTTTGCGTACGGTCCTGCGGTGCATAATAAATTGCTGCAACTCATTATTGATACGGCGACAGAAGAAAAAATGGAATTTCAGCGTTTGGCGCACAGCCGTTACACTGGTACAGATACAGATGCTTTTGCTTATTCAAATGGTGGTGTTGTGTCGGCACTGATTTCTTTGCCGTTGCGTTATATGCACACAACCGTTGAAATGGCGCACAAAAATGATGTGGAAAATGTAATTAAAATTATTTATGCCGTTTTACAGAAAATTGAAGCGAACCATAACTTCAAATATTTTTGAAAATAATTACCAACTATTTGATTTCACAATCATTTCTGAAAGATCATACACCATAATGTCATCTTGTTTGTTGTGCGCTTTAATGCCGTCGCTCAACATGGTTATACAAAACGGACAATTGGCAGCAACAACAGTCGCATTCGATTCTAAAATATCATTCGTACGTTCAAAATTTATGCGTGATGTGCCTGGTTCATCTTCTTTAAACATTTGACCACCACCCGCACCACAACACAAACCTGTGGACTTACAGCGTTTGAGTTCTACTAAATCGGCATCAAGCGCGGCGAGTACAGAGCGGGGTGCTTCGTAAATATTATTTGCTCTGCCTAAGTAACAACTATCGTGATACGTTATTTTTTTTCCTTTAAATTCACCACCTTCAACACGCAATTTACCTTCGTCGAGCAATTGTTTTAAAAAAGTAGCGTGATGTATGACTTCGTAATTACCACCTAAAATCGGATATTCATTTTTAAGTGTGTTAAAACAATGTGGACAAGCCGTGACAATTTTCTTGACTTTGTATGTATTCAGTGTTTTAATATTCTGCAAAGCCATCATCTGAAAAACAAATTCATTGCCTGCGCGTCGCGCAGGATCACCCGTACAAGCTTCTTCATCGCCGAGAATGGCAAACGAAATACCAACTTCGTTTAAAATTTTTGCAAATGCTTTCGAGACCCGTTGCGCACGCGGATCGAAACTACCAGCACAGCCTACCCAGAATAATATTTCTGGTGTTTCACCTTGCGCGGCTAAAACCGCCATTGTCGGAATCTTCATTTTCGTTGCTCGTTGCTCGTTGATAGTTGTTCGTTGTTTAGTGCTCTCAAACGCACAACTATCAACGAGCAACCATCTACGAAATAAACTAATCGTTAAATTTTATATAACTCTTGCGTTTTTTAGAAGTAATTGAACCTCCACACGATTCATTTTCATCAGTATGCGCTACCCATTTAACTAAATAATCGAGGCGCGCGTTGGAAAATTCTAACAGCCAATTACATCGACAAGTTGGATAATTTGTGCCGTAACCACTTTTATCGTTATCTGGAAAAACCATATCGAGTTGTGCATCGCGATACGCTTCCCAACTTGCTTGTGCTTTTTTAAACCGAGACATAAAAACGACATCTTGTGCATAATCTTCACTGATGCGTGACGAAATTTCATCTATAACTTTTTTAAGTTTTAAATAGTCACCACAAGAATTGCGATTTTGATCTACTTGAGATGTTGTTGTCTGCGATTTCGCAACTGTAAAAAATAACAATATAATAAAAGCGAGCGTGAAATTTTGTTTCATAGAATGCGATTTGAAATTATTATATAAACAGAAGTATTTGATTGTAAAAGATTTAAAAAAATAGTTTTAGTTGGATTTGTATTCTTGCAAATATAATAGAATTTCTTTACGCCGTAGCATCTGTTGCCCATTTTTCGCGCGGCGTTGGCATTTGCCACACTGATCCACTATTTTCTAAACTTGTGAACATAGGAATCCAATCGCTCGGTCCTTCCGAAAGCGTTAAAATTTCGTAGCGGCGCATTTTTAAAATTACGTCCAAAGGATTTATCAGAATCGGACAAGCTTCGACGCAAGCATTACACGTTGTGCAAGCGTTGAGTTCTTCTTTCGTGATGTAATCGAAAAGTGATTTACCATCGCTGAAATTTTTAGCTGTTAAAACTGTATCGTTCGGATGTTCAGCCTTGTTTATAAATTCTATATTTTTGGAATCGAGTTTATCTCCAATTTCTTTCGCACGGTCGCGAACATCCATCACAATTTTTCGCGGTGAAAGTTTTTTACCTGTTAAATTCGCTGGACATTGCGCTGTGCAACGTCCACACTCGGTGCAACTATATGCTTCTAAAATGTTTCGCCAACTCAAATTTGTTACATCGTTAGAACCAAAACTCACTACTGCATCGGCAGCGATTTCCGTTTGCGGCGTTTCTGCTTCCATTCCGAGAATACTGCGCAATTCTTTCGTCACTTCGGGCATATTCGCCATTTCGCCGCGCGGCGTAAGCCGTGCATAATACGTATTGATGAAGGCGAAAATAATGTGCAGGTGTTTTGAAAAAGGCAGATAATTTAAATACGCCAAAACCAAAGCAATGTGCATCCACCAACCTGTTCGCTCTAAAAAAATTAAAGTCGAACTACTTAAACCACCAAATAGTAACGGACCGAGCCAACCACTGACAGCAAAAAATCCAGTGTGATGATAATGATCGGGCAATCGAGATTGTAGAACGGTATCTGAGCCGTTCATACAAAAAATTGCGAAAATGAGGATGATTTCTAAAATTAGAATTATTGCAGCGTCGCGTGTAGGAAATCCTTTGAGTTCAGGCATTTGAAATCGCGCAATCTTTAAAACAAATCGTCGCGCTAAAAAAGCAATCGTCGCTATGAAAGCGAGCACGCTCAAAATCTCAATTGTGCTGACGATAAATGTATAAAAACTTCCGAGGAACGGCGAAAAAAAACGATGCAAACCGAAAGTGCCATCAGTTAAAATTTCGAGCAACTCAATTTGCGTTATTAGGAACGCAGTGTAAATGAACAAATGCAAAATAGCAGGTGTCCAGTTTTGAAACATTTTTTTCTGACCTAAAGCGACCAATAAAACGTTGTTCCAACGCTTTGATATGTTGCCAGAAATAATTTCGGGCGTACCGAGATTTATATTGCGACGAATTTTCAAAAAATTCTCAACGGCAAAATAAATACTGATTGTACCAATCAATAAGAACAAGATTTGAGCCATTTCTTAATTATTTATCCGTTTAGTTCTTGCTCAATATCCGACATGAAAACGTATTCAATAGATTCTTCTAATGAAGGAAGAATTACAAGTACACTATCGAGCCGAGAAATCTCAATGAGTTTTCGCACGTTAGAATGTTGCACATTGCACATCACAAACGAGCCACCTGTATCTTGCCATAAACGCTTGCCGGTGAGTATTGAACTCAAACCTGAAGAGTCAATGTATCGCACATCTTTTAAGTTGAGAATAAAATTTTTTACACCCTCGTTCTTAAAAATTGTGAATTCCGACTTGAGTGTCGGCGCAACTAAAGAATTTAAATTCTCTTCGTGGAGTTCAAAAATGGTGTATCGCTCTTCGCGGTTTACTGAATATTTCATAAGCTACTTTGTAGTATTAACCTTAATACAATGCGAAATAAGTATAATTGCATCATATATTTTTCGCTTGTGCATTTTTATAGTGTCAATTTTTAAAAAAAATTTTTTTTTCGCTTTCCCCAAAAAAAATTATTATCCATTTTGAAGGGAAAATCCCCATTTTTAGTTAATTATTGTATAATTCGCCCAAAAATATAGAGCAAGAAAAATATTTTTTCCAATACATCCACTTTTATTGCAAATGTTTTTTTGAAAAAAATAATGACTAACATATATTTGTACAACAACTAAGTGTTGCCATTAAAATTGTGTGTATTTTGAACTTAGAAAGGGTAATTTATTTTTCACAGCAAGTCCTTTTGTCTTGTTTTTAAAAATTAAGTGCCATTTTGACGCAAAATATTAATTTTAAAAATTTGGTATTATTTTGTTAAAGTAAAATTGAATTGTAATTTGATAGTGGCTGTTTTATTTTATCGGAATTGAGTTAAGAAAAATTTCATTGAACTGTTTAAAGAAACACTTAAAATTTAAATCCAGTAAAGCCGAACATACGCGCTCATATTTTGTTTATTAATGAGTTTACAACCATTGCTTTTATGAACAATAAAAAGTTTTCGCGCAAATTTAAAGAAATTTTAGACAACAGCCGTGGAGAAGCCCTGAGATTAGGGCACGATTACATTGGTTCGGAGCATTTACTCTTAGGTTTAATTGTTGACAAAGAATGTTTACCTGTCCGTGTTTTAAAATCTTTAGAAATTAATTTTGACGATTTAAAACGCAAAGTAGAAGATAATATTCAGCGTTATTCTGGCCCAAGTTCTCACCTCAATCTCGGAAATATTAGCCTAAACTCTCAAGCTGAAAAAGTTTTGAAATATTCTGTGCTCGAAGCACGCGATATGCAAAACGACGAAGCACAACCTGAACATTTAATGCTTTCTATTTTAAAACAGAAAGAAACGAATGTTACGCGTTTGCTCAACGATTTATACATAGATTACGAAACTTTCAAACAAGAAATGGGTTACGTACGTCAAGAATCAGATTATATGCCTCCAAAAGTTTTAGACCAAGCACCTGGCGAAAGCGAAGATCAATACGAAGAAGATGAATCTCGCAATTACAGAAAAGCGAACACGAAGAGTCGCACACCTGTTTTAGATAATTACGGCAGAGACGTAACGCGTTTAGCAGAGGAAGGAAAATTGGATCCCATTATTGGTCGCGATCAAGAAATTGAACGCGTGAGTCAAATTTTAAGTCGCCGTAAAAAGAATAATCCAATTCTTATCGGTGAACCTGGCGTTGGTAAAACGGCAATTGTTGAAGGTTTAGCGTTGCGTATCATTCAGAAAAAAGTCAGTCGTACGCTATTTAATAAACGTGTTGTCATGCTCGACTTAGCAGCGTTGGTAGCAGGAACAAAATATCGCGGACAATTTGAAGAGCGCATGAAATCTATCATGGCAGAGCTCGAGAAAACGCACGATGTCATTCTGTTCATTGATGAAATACATACAATGGTTGGTGCAGGTGGCGCAACAGGTTCGCTCGATGCTTCAAACATTTTGAAACCTGCTTTGGCACGTGGCGAATTGCAATGTATCGGTGCATCTACTTTGGACGAATACCGTCAATACATTGAGAAAGATGGGGCATTAGATCGTCGTTTCCAAAAAGTTATGATTGACCCTCCTTCACTCGAAGATACGATTCACATCTTACAAAATATTAGTTCTAAATACGAAGATTTCCACAACGTTGACTACACGCCTGAAGCAATTCGCGCTTGCGCAGTTTTAAGCGACCGTTATATTACAGATCGTTTTTTACCAGATAAAGCTATTGACGTTTTAGATGAAGTAGGAGCGCGTGTGCATTTAAAAAATATTCATGTGCCACAACACATCGAAGTTTTAGAAAAACGCATTGAAGAATTGAAAGACGAGAAAAGTCAAGCTGTTAAGAATCAACTCTATGAGCGCGCCGCAGATTTACGCGATTTAGAAACGAAACTTGGCAAACAATTGGAGCAAGAAAAATTCCAGTGGGAAGAAGATTCTAAAACCATGCGTTACCCTGTTACGGAAGATGATATTTCTGAAGTGGTGGCTATGATGACAGGCATTCCTGTTCAGAAAGTAGGCGCGTCTGAAAATATTAAATTGCTTTCGATGGGTGAAGATTTGAAAAAAATCGTCATCGGTCAATCAGAGGCAGTAACAAAAATTACAAAAGCCATTCAACGTAATCGCGTAGGACTGAAAGATCCAAAAAAACCGATTGGTACGTTTATATTTTTAGGACCAACGGGTGTTGGCAAAACAGAAATGGCGAAAACCATTGCACGCTATTTATTCAATTCAGACGATTCCCTTATCCGAATTGATATGAGTGAGTATATGGAAAAATTTAGCATTACGCGTTTGATTGGTGCGCCTCCAGGTTTTGTAGGCTACGAAGAAGGTGGACAACTCACAGAAAAAGTACGTCGCAAACCGTATTCGGTTGTTCTTCTCGATGAAATTGAAAAAGCACACCCCGATGTGTATAATATTTTATTGCAAGTGCTTGACGACGGACAATTGACGGATAGCTTAGGTCGAAAAGTTGATTTTAAAAATACCATCATTATTATGACATCCAACATTGGTGTCAGACAGTTAAAAGATTTTGGCGGTGGACTCGGTTTCAAAACCAAAGCGCGCGAAGAAGCATCGGAAGATATGTCGAAAGCAGTAATTCAGAATGCGTTACAAAAAACATTTTCACCGGAGTTTTTAAATCGTATTGACGACGTGATTGTGTTTAATGAACTGGGCACGCCTGAAATTCAAAAAATAGTTGAAATCATGCTCGGCAATTTGAGGACGCGCTTGAATGCCATGGGAATTTCTATCAATTTGACCGACGATGCTAAAGCATTCTTAGTGGAGAAAGGATACGATCCGAAATATGGTGCGCGACCATTAGCGCGTGCTATTCAGAAATATGTTGAAGATCCATTAGCGGAATTCATTCTAAACGAGCAACCCGTAGAAGGTTCTGTTTTAGAACTCCGCGTTAATGACGATAAAGAAACGTTGCGCGTAGAAAATGCAAAATCGTTGACGGCGTAGAGGAAATATGTTGATGAATAATAAAAATCGTTGCTCGAACTTTAAAATAGTTTTGAGCAACGCTTTTTTTTTAATCACTTTTTTTTCTTCCAAGGCAAATCGTAATCGCCTGCCATAATGCAACCATAAGGTCGAATTTCATCAACAACCGTCGCGAGATTGAACGATTCAATTTGTGCTTTAACGTGCTCAGCATTTTTATATGCACTCGGTAATTCGGAAATATCAATTTTATCGAAAAAGAAACGAACGTCTAATCCGCGCGTTTCGCGTTCAAAAATTTGTTTCTTAGTTTCGTTCATGTTTTCGTTTTTGTGTTGCGTGCGCGACATATTTCTACCTGCGCCGTGCGGCGCAAAACCCAAATTGTTTTCGGCTTCAACACCTTGCACCAATAAAATAGGTTGCGCCATATTGAGTGGTATAATTTGTGGACCAGCTACATCGGGCATAAAAGATGCTTTCATCGGCGTTGCGCCTTTGGCGTGATAAAATAAATCGTCCTCTTTAAAAACAAAGTTATGCTCATTCCAATACCGTTGCGAGTGATCAATGTCGAGCACGCAACCAATATTTTTATGAATGACGGTATGATTTTCTTTCGTCCAATCGCGAATAAACTGCAACGCTTCCCAATACGTTTCGCCTTCTTTCGTGTCGCTCGGAATCCAAGCGTTGAAAT
>JAYVVO010000159.1:0-1900 GCA_043786955.1 Saprospiraceae bacterium | reverse complement strand
GCGATTTAGAAGGCGGCAACAAATTGTATCGCAACGATGGCGATCACTTCACCGACGTGAGTGCGCAAGCAGGAATTTATGGCAGCGCGATTACTTTTGGTTTGGGTGTGACGATCGGCGATATTAATCGCGATGGTTGGGATGATATTTACGTATCAAACGATTTTTTTGAGCGCGATTATCTCTACATCAATCAGCACAACGGTACGTTCAAAGAAGATTTGGAAAATCAAATGACGGAAATTTCGATGGGTTCGATGGGTGCTGATATGCAAGACATCAACAACGATGGCTTTCCCGAAGTGATGGTGACGGAAATGTGCCCACACACCAATGCGCGACTGAAAACAAAAGCGCAATTCGATTCTTGGAATCGCTACCAACTGATGCAGAAAGAAGGTTACGGGCATCAGTTCGGACGAAACGTTTTGCAATTGAATAATGGTAACGGAACTTTTTCTGAAATTGGTAGAATGCTTGGCGTAGAAGCGACGGAATGGAGTTGGAGCGCACTCATGGCAGATTTCGATAACGACGGCAATAAAGATATTTTCGTCGCCAACGGTATCGGTAAAGATTTACTCGACCAAGATTACGTCAATTTTATTGGAGATAGAAATAAAGTTGGTGAAATTATTCGCGGAGGTAAAGGTATGAAAGGATTGATTGACACGATTCCGAGTGAACGCGTGCCGAATTTTGCTTTTAAAAATAATGGTAACGGAACTTTTACAGACATTACGAAAGCATGGGGATTAAATATGCCGTCGTTTTCAAACGGTTCAGTCTATGTTGATTTAGACAATGATGGCGATTTAGATTTAGTGGTTAATAATGTGGATGCACCACCTTTTATTTATGAAAATACAATTAGCCATCAGCCATCAGCTTTGAGCCATGAGCCCTCTTCCGATAACAAAGTTCAAAGCTCAAAGCTAACAGCTAACAGCTATTTGCGCGTTGTCTGTGATGCAGGATCAAAAAACAAATTTGGAATTGGAACACAAGTGACGCTATTTACGAATGGCAAAACGCTGTATCAAGAAGTCGCGCCGATGCGTGGTTTTCAAAGTTGTGTAGAATCGCGTTTGCTTTTTGGTGTCGGTGAAGCTAAAATAATTGATTCCGTTTATGCGGATTTTGCAAATGGAAAACGCTTAACGCTTAGAAACGTGCCGACGAATCAGACTATCAACGTAAAACAAAGTGACGCAACAGAAAAAACGACGCCTTGGAAACTCCCCGCCTCTAAAAAAATATTTACCGAAATAGCGCAATCGAAAGATTTAGCACACACGGAAAATGAATTTTCAGATTTCGATGTCGAGCGATTGCTGTTTAATATGACATCGAATGAAGGTCCGAAAATAGCTACAGGGGATGTCAACGGCGATGCTATTCCCGATTTATATTTACCAGCATCGCGCGGTTTTGCCGGACAATTATTTCTCGGTGATGCGAGTGGTCATTTTAAAAAAACCATACAACCCGATTTTGATAAAGATGCGCGCTACAAGGATAGCAATGCAATTTTTTTCGATGCTGATAACGACGGCGATCTCGATTTGTGCGTCGCGTCAGGCAGTTACGATGGCACAGCTTTCGACGATAGATTGTATTTGAACGATGGCAAAGGACATTTCAAGCGCAGTCCGACTGCGTTTCCTGCAAAAAATAATTTAGCTACGGCTTGTATTCGCGCCATGGATATTAACGGCGACGGATTCCAAGATTTAATTATAGCGATGCGACTTATTCCAGGTTCTTACGGAACGCCTGTGAGTACCTATTTTTTCATCAACGATGGTAAAGGCGGATTCGATAACAAAACCGATGACTATTGCAAAGATTTAAAAAATATTGGCATGGTGACCGACGTGCAAACAGTTGATATTGACGG
>JAYVVO010000158.1:0-1906 GCA_043786955.1 Saprospiraceae bacterium | reverse complement strand
AATAAGTTTAATGATGAAATATTTTTTACTAATAGTTTTATTTTTTGCATTTTTTGGATGCACCAAACAAACAGATAGTAGTGCGTCTGTTAGCGGTTCTGACAAAACGCTTAATATTCAAGTGATACCGAGTTACAATAATGCACCGCTGTTGATGTATAAAAATTATGTTTACAACGGTAAGACCATTCAGTTTACTAAATTTAGTTTTATCTGTTCGCGATTTTGCGACGACGTAAAAACTAATTGCGATAATAGGCAATTGAAATTTGATTTTTCTGCGACAGATAGTACGAGTGCACTGAAAGGAATTACAAATTCAATTTCGATAAGTAATACAAATATTCAAAATTTAGTTATTGGTTTTGGTGTTGATGCCAACGCGAATGCACTCATTCCTGCTAAGCAACTCCAAAGTTCGCCACTTGCTAATGGTTTAAATTATTGGGATGCGTGGGATAGTTTTATTTTTTTACGCATTCAAGGCATGTACGATAAAGATGGCGACGGCATTTTAGAAACGCCGTTTGGTTTTGATACAGGGGGTAATGAAATTTATTCCGAAAAAACGTATGCACTGAATAACTACATCCCAAATCCAAATGCTACTTCTGTTAATTTACTTTTTTCAATTGATTTAGTATTTGTTTTGAACACGACAGATTTTAACGTCATTACGCAAACAAGTAAAGCGGTTGATATTCCAGTTATGAATGTTTTGATGACCAATCTGAAGAATGCACTCGTTTATAGAGCTGTTACCATAAAATAATAGAGAATGCAAGAAAGTAAAAAGCAAAAGGCAAAGAGCAAATGGCAAAATGCAAAAAGCAATAAGCAAAGTATAAAATATCTGCTCATACTTTCATTCTTCCATTCTTTCATTCTTTCATTCTTTGGATGTAAAACATCTGTGCCAAGCGCTGGTTTGAGCGACATAAGTTATTCGCCGACACCGTTACAACTTAAAATGCCAAGTTATTTTCCACCGATGCAAATTCCCACCGATAATCCGTTGACAGTTGAAGGTGTAGCTCTCGGCAGAAAAATATTTTTTGATAAATCGCTCTCGAGCGATTTAACGCAGTCTTGCGCAACGTGCCACAAACCAGAAAATTATTTTACCGATAGTAACCCAACGAGTAAAGGCGTTTTAGGTGTGCCAGGAAAACGCAGCGCGATGTCGCTCGTCAATATTGGTTTTTCAAATCCAGGTTTGTTTTGGGATGGTCGCGTGAAAACTTTGGAAGAACAAGCGTTACTTCCCGTTCAAGATTCGATTGAATTACATAATACTTGGGATGCTGTGGCAGCGCGCATCAAAAATAATTCTGATTACACCACGATGTTTCGGCGCGCTTTCGGAATTACTACGGTTGATAGTATTAATAAATATTTAATCGTCAAAGCAATTGCACAATTTGAACGCACTTTAATTAGTGCCGATGCAAAGATTGACAAGATAGCACGCAAAGAAGCCTTTTTTACAGACGACGAACAATCGGGTTATAATTTATTCTTCAACGTTTTAGATGCACCCGACGCACAATGTGCACATTGCCACGTTTCACCATTCTATAATGCGTCTGATTTTTTTAATAATGGGATAGACGAAGCTAAAACTCTCAAAGACTTTAAAGATTTAGGTCGTGGACTATTTACTTTAAAACCCACCGACAACGGAAAATTTAAACCACCCACACTGCGCAATATTGCTCAAACTGCACCTTATATGCACGATGGCAGATTTAAAACGCTTTCCGATGTTTTAGACCATTACGCATCTGGCGGACATCCTTCGCCGAATGTTGATCCTTTTATTCCATCCATCGGTACAATTCATTTAACATCTAAACAAAAAAATCAGATAATTTTGTTTTTAAACACGCTGACTGATACGAGTTTT
>JAYVVO010000157.1:0-15211 GCA_043786955.1 Saprospiraceae bacterium | reverse complement strand
TACAACACCGAGCCAGCCAGCATAATCATCAACAGTTGAATAAATGTACACTTCTACTAAAAACGCATTTAAGTGCAATGAATAAGAATTGTATTTTTCTAAATAAGGTTTGAGCGTTGTGTGATATTCTTTTGCCAAATTCGCATTTTCTGGATGATATGCAACTGACTTAACATAGCGCACTTTGAGTGATTCACTATAACCCCTTGCTTTGCGTTCAGCGTGTAGTAGTTCTTCGTAATGCTCAAATTCTTTCTGCTTTATTTCAAAAGTTTTTATGTTGCCTTTGAGTGAATAATATGATTTTATAACGCCCAGCAACTCGACTGTTATTTCTGTATATTCGTAATAAATTGTCCTCTTTAAAAGTGCTTCAGCATTTTTTATAGCGAGACTGCGAAGTGAATTAAGAACAAGATTGTGAATGATTAACCATTCTCTGTTGGCTTCAAATTTTGTTTTATCGAAACTATCCCATGTATCGTTTTCTGTATTAATAAAAAGCAGGGTGTTGTAAACACTACTTTCAAAGCTTCTTTTAAAATTTATGAATTTTGTTGTGCTCTTTGCAGCTTTATCGCCATAAATTAAATCCGCTGCTTCATCATCATTTGTAACGTCCCCATTCACTATGGCTATACAATTTTGCATTATTACTCGTGCTATTAGCATTGCTTAATACGTCAATAAATCGAATTTTTCTGGGGTCAAGCGTTAAAATGATTTGAATGATATCTTCCATTCTTTGATTTGTTAAGTTTAAAATAATAATTGGTTCAACTAATACGCATAGATAACACTTAATCTGTAAAACTTAAAACACGCCATAGCTTTTTGATATAGTTTTAACTATGAAAAATGAAGAATGAAAATAAACAAGTTGAAATGAAAAAAATAAAAACACGGTATTAACGCATGAGTTTTGACGCAAAACTGTCCATGCTAAAAATATTTGAGTACCCTAAGTTTGTAGTGAAGTTAGTTAATAACATTAAAAATCACAATCATTAACTTAATGTACAAACAACATGGCTACAACTATTTTAATTATTTGGTTATTCGGCATTGTAATTATTGACGATGTCAATTTTCATCACTAATCAAAACAACAATGTACCCCACTAAAAATCTTCTCAAAAATAGTTGCAAATATTTCTGAAAGCGCAGAATGTAAACCTGTGTTGGTGTTTACAAGTTTTTTAAATTTATAAACATGAGCCCATAAAGCAAAATAAAAAATCCCGCATTAGCAAAGCCAATATGGGAAACGGCGGTTCGGCAATGTTAAATACTTTCGTAGGGCTTTAACAATGCAAAGTCTCATACTCCCCTAAACGTTAAAAAGAGAGATTAAACCACTTTTATTTTACTTTAAAACGTTTTATCAATGAAAAAGATTTTTTACGGTAGTACATTTATAATCTTATTATTGGGTATGTATCTTGCAAGTTGCAAAAAAGAAACTGCAATTAACGCAACGCAGTCCACAACGACTCAAGCTATTGATTTACTGGATGTTTATAAACATGCGGATGCTGGCGGTGTCATGCTTTACAACCATTATAAATTCAATTTTTTGACAGTAAAGCCAGAAGAATATTTTTATTTAACTAACAGGGATAAATTAGACGCTGAATTAAAGGCATTTAATAATCAAACTGGCGGAATGGATTATGAAGGCAAGATGTATAAGTTAAAAGAAATGAATTATATCAGCGAAAATGAGCGCGTTTATTTAACTAAGTTTATAAAAACTGTAGCTGAAAATGAGAACGACATGACTGCTGCGATGGATTTCATGGATAAACAGCATTTGGAAATTGCTAATAACTCATATTTATCTTTAGATGAAAAAACAAGACTTACAATTTTTTCTACTTTATTGAAATACCCAGCTAAATATTTCATAGAGAAAAATGTGAGCAAGCAAAAAAACAGTAATAATTCTTCAATTAAGGTATCTTCAAGGTGTTTTCTTGAAAGCAAGGTGGCTTGTATATTGGCAAATATAGAAGCAGGTTTAGTAATTGGAGGTTTAGCAGCTTATTTAGGCTCTCCTGGAGTTTTAGTTAAAGAAGTTGCAACTTGGTTAACTACTTTAATTGGAAGTATATCTGGCGCAGCTAGTGCTGCTGCTGGTATATTAATATCTTTTGGTGATTGTGATCCACCAACTTGTAAAGCTCCAGATGTTGCTTCACTTTCGGTTGATGGTGGTTGTAACGCTAGTGGTACAATTTTAATAACTGGAGGGCTTGATGAAGGTCTAGGTTTTAATGTAAATAATTCAAATGCTTCACCGTCTTATATACCACTTTCGAGTGGATCAAACACTTATCATATCAGTCAAAATAGTTCTGATGCAGCTCTTTCAGTTATAAGCCCTCAGTGTAACCCTTCAAGTGGAGCTAGTACATATCTTCCTTATCAATTTAATATTTATAGTCTGATTCATAACCCTGGCAATCCGAGTTTTATACAAGGAAATAATTCGCCTTCATCTGGTAGTATGGAAACCTACTACGTTTTGGGAGATGTGAACAAGCCAGGTTCTCAAATTGTTGCAAGCGTACAAGGCTCAATAGGTACAGTTATAGGTTCAATCGCTGGACAACAGGGTTATTCGGTTCAAGTAAGTTGGTTTCGAGGTGGTTCAGGGAGTTTATCAGTCCAAACTAGAAGTGCTTGTGGTGAATTATCAGGAACAGTAAATCTGCCTATTACAGTGCGATAATATGTAAAATTAGCGTGCAAGAAATAAAATGCTTGCACGCTTTCTATCGTTTTAAAATTTAAGATTATGAAAAATATAATAATCGGTTTTTTAGTAGCACTCATCTGTATTATTCAAAATTCATGTACCAAGACTCCAGCTCAAAATGATTTAGATAGAGTTTTTGCAGAGCAATTTCAATTTAATTTTAGCGATACCATAACTAATTTTTATTTCAAAGGAATTTTAGATAATCAAAAGATAAGCTATTCCGATGGTGTCGATAATTACAGTTATGTACAAGAAATTTCAACAAACCAACAAATAAGTGGAAATTCATTTTCCACATCGAATACTTCTATTAGTAAAGTAATTTATTATAGGGCATTTACTTTTCAATTACCAATAGAAAAAGCGCGAAATAGACCAAATTCTTGGTTACGTATTAGTTTAACTGGTCCTAGTTCAACCAATATTTTGAAAACGGATAGTATACTTAGGCTCTATCTAGACAATAAGGCTAATCTATCTTTCACTAAACACCAATTATATCGGTCTAATATTGCGATACCAAGTGATTCTTTGGGATTCTCACTAAATCTAACAATGTTAAAATATATTAATGACTATTCGGGAGACTCACATTTTATCATAGAAACTTATCAAGGAGACCAAACAGGTAGTTTTCTGAAAATTAAAGAGGTGCAAAAAGAAGTAGGATTAGACATTGACACTTACTACGTAACCTTCAATTTTCAATGTAAATTATATTTCGATTTTGATTATTCCTCGCCATTTAGAACATTGAATGATGGAGAAATGCGCATCAGAATAGTTTTACCACGTTAAAGAACCACGCAATATTTGTAAATGAGTCCAAACTAATTTTAATCTTTAATTTTTTTTGTAATGAAAAAAACTGCGAGCTTTTATTTAATTTTCATGGCATTATTAATGTCTCAAAGTTGTGGGGATTTTGTTCTAAAAACCCAGATTTCTGATAAAAAATTTGAGCCTACTGACCCAATGAAATTAGAACTATATTATACGAAAATACCGAATCGAGAATATGAGGAAATAGCATTTGTATTTACATATAGTTACAATAAAATAAAAATAGACGCTGCAAAAATCGGAGCTAATGCTGTTTTACAAATTCGTGTAGAGAGGGGAGGTTACAGTGGTATTGCAGTCCGTTGGAAATGATTCTAAAATGTAACTTTTCAGCTCCAATGTAACTTATATATGCATGCTGTCCCTGTTTATTTATTTAGAAATCTTAGCGCAGGCGAATTGAGCGTTCAAATTGCTTTACCACACTGAATAGAAGTGTAATTAATTTTTTTACTTGCTTTTTTATAAAACGTTAAAAATTTATCATGAAAAAAAAATTTTACTTTCTCTTAATTTTCATTACATTATTATAAATTGAAAGTTGTGCAGATTTTATTTTAAACACACGGATTTCCGAAAAAAAATTTGAGCCTACCGATCCAGAGAAAATTGAACTTTATTATACAAAAATGCCTAATCGAGAATATGAGGAAATAGCATTTGCTTATGGAAATAGTTATAAAGATTTAAGAAGGGAAGCTGCGAAATTAGGGGCAAACGCTATTTTGCAGGTACGGGTAGATAGAGGTTATAAAGGTATTGCTGTGCATTGGAAATGATTGAGATAGCTCTTTTCTTTAATTAAATCTTAATTAATCTATAAAATCTTAGTTTTTCTAGATATACCTCTATTAAAAAAAACACTAAAACCACCCCATACTCAATCAAAACAAACCAACCGTTTTCATAACTTTTGCTACTGCCTTGCGAATAACCTGCATAACTCAGAATTATAAAAAACGAATGCACCAACGGGAAATAATAACCGCTCAAAACAGCAAATAAAACAGGGAATGCTAAATACCATGGGTGAACGGTTGTGCTGCAAATTAGGTAAGCATAAAAAATCATCAGACAAGCGCGGGAAAAAGTTTGCAGGTCTGTGCTGAAAAATTCTTTTTTTAAATGAACAATTGAGAAAAAAATGACGAAAGCACTCATTAAAATGGGTGTAACGAGATGTATGGTGTCGAATCGGAATTGCCATTCGCCAAAAAATTTGAGTACATAAAACACAGAGGCGTTGAACTCGAATCTGCCAAAATATAAACCGAGCGAATTATTCCATAAATTGGGATTGAGTAAGGTTTTAAAAAAAGGTATGAAAATGATTGTGCAAGTTGCCAGCAAGATTAATAAAAATAAAATTCCTCGTTTTAAGTTTAATTTTCGAGCAAAACTGATTGAAAAGATTAAAGCAAATAGTTTTGAAGCTGCACTAAAACTTAGTAATACACTCGAAAGTAAAAAATATTTTGTTCTCATTGGCGCTTTTTGTAAATAATACAGCGCAGCGGTAAAAAAGAAAATCATTAAGGCTTCTGAGTGGGCGTTTGCGCAAAGTTCAATGATGATCAGTGGATTGAGGGCATAGACTAAAACTGCCTTTGGATTAATTTTTTGAGTAAGTTTGTAAATAAAAAAAAGCGTACCACACTCAGCTAAAAAATTAAAAAGTTTTATAACAACTGTGGCAGAATAAATATTTTTTGGAAACGCATAAACGGCAAATGCAAAAACACTTTGTGCAATTGGTGGATAGACTGAATTATAATTTGGTGAATTCATTTTGCTGAATGCAAATTTCACAGCATCATTTTGAGAACTCAACCAAAATTGCACATCGCTTGGTTTATTAGCGTAAACATTCACGCTGTGCAGCGTTAAATTTCCATCCCAAAAAAATCTAAAATAATCATCTGAAAGATGTGGCAGCGCAAAAACCACGATGAACCGCGCAAGAATACCCAATATTATGGCGATTTTAATATCGGATTCTTTAAGGTTTTTTAGAAAATAAAAATAAACGGCGAATGCTATTGCGTAAAAAAAAATCAAAGTATTAAATTGGTAACGCTCACAAAAAAAGCTAATATGCGTAATGCATATTAGCTCTAAAACAAATAAACCAATTTTTCTAAAAAAATACTCTTTCAAGGAATTTTCAATTTCATTTGCTATTTAATTCTACAAAATTGCGTGATTAAATTTAAACTTATGTCACACAATTGAAACTGAAACCTTTTTTATTTTTAAGCAGCCGCTGCTGCGTGTTGCATAATCAGATGATGACGGACAGAAAAGTAGCAAATTGCACCAAAACCAAATGTTAGCATGGCGTGAAAAATTTGAAACTCGTGTACACCGTTGAAAAAACTATAAATAAGCGCAAAAGCAAAATACAATGTAAAAAATAATTCTACCCACGTTGATTTTGGCAACTGTCGCGGAATATAAGTTTTTTGCGATGAAACGCCTTTATCTCCTTTTTTCTTCGTTCCGAATTTAGGTGTACGAACAAAATCCGATTTTCTTCCCGTATATCCTTCCCAAACTGCAACCGCATTGTGCAAACTCATTCCCATCGAAAGCGTCAAGAAAATAGGAAATATTCCTATCAGATACATAAAACGCTGAAAACGTGTGTCACCTTGTAAATTATAAGGCTGCAAATTTGCGACCAAACTCAATGAGATGATTGAAAATAAACCTGCTAACGAAACAAAAAAGAATTTTGTATCAAATTCTAAATCGTCAATGTAAAACATTAAAGGCACACTGATAACTGCTGCAAGTAATAATGCTAAGAAAACACCGCTTGACATTAAATGTTGCGTCGCGTGTACTTTTTGTGCTGTATTTAAATCAGAATTCCAAACCATTTTTAAAAGCTTACGTGCATTTTCTGCACCGCCTTTCATCCAACGGAATTGCTGCGCTTTTAGCGCATTCATCTCTGCGGGTAATTCGGAAGGTGTTCCAACATCTTCTAAGTATTCAATTTTCCACCCTTTAATTTGTGCACGATAACTTAAATCTAAATCTTCTGTCAATGTATCGGAATGCCAACCACCTGCGTCGTCAATCGTTTTTCTGCGCCACACACCAGCTGTTCCATTAAACTGTAACCAAAATCCTCCGTTTCTTCTGCCCATTTGTTCAATCGAAAAATGCACATTCAGTTGCAACGCTTGTAAACGCGTAATCAACGATTCAGTTTCATTTAAATGTTCCCAACGCGTTTGAACTACGCCAATTTTATCATCCTTCAAAAAATGAGGAATCGTTAATTTTAAAAAATCAGGTTTAGGCAAAAAATCTGCATCGAAAACACCAACAAACTCACTATCAGTGAGTGTTAAGCCATATTTAAGTGCACCCGCTTTAAAACCCGAGCGATCTACTCTGCGTATGTGCTGAATATTGAAACCTTGGGCAGAATATTCAGCTACTTTTTTGGCACAAAGTTCCACTGTTTCGTCGTTAGAGTCATCGAGAATTTGAATTTCGAGTTTATCCTTCGGATAATCGAGTAAAACTATATTATCAATGAGACGGTCAACAACAAATTGTTCGTTGTAAAGCGGCAATTGAATAGTAACCTTAGGATAGTCAGTAATTGCAGGCAAAACTGATTGCTTTCTTTGGCGAAACCAATAGAGCAAATCAAGTTGCATGATGCAATGCGTAGTTGTAAAAATTACGCAGATACAATAAATGACTAAAAAGAAATAACCTAAAAAATAACCAGGCATAGTGGTTGAGTTGAAAAATTGGAAATAATTTTTTAGATGAAATTGTAGCGTATGAAACACAAAATTTTATTCTTTCAAAATTAAATTCTGTGCAAAGATACAATCTAAAGACTTTGCCACGCATTTTAAGTCACAAAAATGTTAAGTATTTGGTCTGAACGCTAAACTCTAATTTTAAACCAAATTTAATACGGCTTAAAATAATTGAGAAGTAATAAGTGCGAACCAAAAATAAAAATTACAACAAAATTATTTCTATTAGCGCCCAATACATCTGCCAAAGTTACTCAAATGTAACGAAAAATTGTTAAAATAATTTTATATCCCGCACTTATCGTCCCTTTTATTGTGCCACTTATTTTCGATTGACCAATTCGTTTTCTGTATCTGACAGGAATTTCGGTGCATCGTAGTTTTAATTTAGCAGCTTTCACTTGCATTTCCACTGTCCAGCCGTAATTTTTATCCACCATATTTATTTTTTGAAGTGCCGAATACGTTACTGCACGAAACGGTCCGAGATCTGTGAAAGTGTAACCAAATAATAATTTGATGAGACGTGTTGCTAACCAATTACCAAAAATTTGTTGAGGCAACATCGCGCCATTTTCTTTTGTACCTAAATCGCGCGATCCAATTACTAAATCAAAATTATTTTTTACGATGGGTGCAACAAGTTCTGTCAATTCTTCAGGATAATCGGAATAGTCGCCGTCTAAAAAAACGACAATCATTGGTTTGATTTCTAATTGTTCAATATAGGCTAATGCTTTCAAACATGCATTGCCATAACCACGCAAAGGCTCCTTAACAACTATTGCGCCGTGTGTTTCAGCCACTTCAACTGTCCTATCAGTTGAAGCGTTACTACACACTATTATATGCCGCACAATCTTAGGTATATCGCCAATCACTTTTCCGATTGATTTTTCCTCGTTGAAGGCTGGTATGATGACGTCGATAATCAAACCCGATGTTAGTTGTACCATTAATTTTAATGCTGACTAAAAACTGCAATTTTAAACATTTTTAGAATAGAATAGTGCTGAACTTTATTAAAACTGTGTGGTTTATTAAATAAAAACGATGCTAAAAAAAATTTCAGCTTTACTAATTCTATTTTTGTTGACAACGACGACTACATTTGCTCAGTCTAAAGCACCGAAAAAGAAAAAAATTACAAATCCAAACGCTTGTTTAGCTATGCCAAGTACCGATAAATCTGCTGCACTTAATGTTTTACACACCGAACTACAAACATGTTGCTCAACCCCTATTACAGGTTTTTACAGAAACGGACGTTGCGATACAGGACCGAACGATAACGGTATTCATGTAGTTTGCGCACAAGTGACAGACGCATTTTTAGAATTTTCTAAAAAAAATGGGAACGATTTAATAACACCTTTTCCAGCATTTGGTTTTGCAGGATTAAAATCGGGCGATAAATGGTGTTTATGCGCTGCACGTTGGCGCGAAGCATACGAAGCAGGTGTTGCACCGCCGATAGTTTTAGAATCAACGCACGTAAAAATGTTGGAGTTCGTAACGTTGGAAGTTTTAAAAGAACACGCGCTTCAGCCAAAATAATTTTCAATAATCGAATGAATCTCTCGCAAAAAGCAAAAATATTTTTCGCTAAAACGTATATCAATACACTTGTTTTTCTCAATGCCGATAAAGCAGGAAAAAAATCGTATGAACTATTTGCAAAACCGCGCAAAGGTGCAATCACACCCGAACAGAAAATATTTTTAGACACTTCTGAGCAAAGTGCATTGGCGTTTGATGGGCACATCATCCCTATTTATTGCTGGAAAAATGAAAATGCCAATTCAGAATCTGTTTTATTAGCGCATGGTTGGGAAAGTAACGCCTCGCGATGGCAACCACTGCTACCGTATTTACAAAAATCAGGTCTGACGATTTATGCTTTGGATGCACCAGCGCACGGCGCAGCAGCAAACGACGCGAAAAATAAATATTTCAGCGCCGTGCAATACGGATTAAATCTTCGTGAAGCATTGAAGCATATTCAACCAAATTTTGTTATTGGTCATTCGGCAGGTGGTTATGCCGTAACGTTTGCTCTCAGCGATCAAACTTTCACTCATTTAGAAAAAGCCATTTTGATGGCACCTTCGAGCGACAACCGTAGTTTTTTTAATCTATATCTCAATTTTATGGGATTTAATAAAAAGGTTAAAATGGCTTATTACAAATACGTCGTAAATTCTGTCGGCGATTTAGAATATTTGACGGGTGCTTTTTTGGCAAAAAAAATTGTCGTACCTGTACATATTATTCACGATAAAACAGATGATGTAGTTCCGTTTGAACAAAGTGAAGTATTACACAACGCTTGGAAAAATAGTACGCTGCACGTAACAAACGCGTTTGGACACAGACTGCGCGATGAAAAAATTTATGAAGACATAGTTAATCAATTGCAGTAGGTTTTTAATTTTGAACCCGTTTTAGATTCACTGCCCGAAGTGGCTCAAAAAAAATAACATTATGACAATGGCTTAAAAACTTACCGCTAAAGGTAAAATCGAAGGTAAAATCGAAGTTGTGAAAGATGCTTGGTTAGAAGGACTCACAGTGATCCAAATTTCTAAAATTACAAAGCTTCTTATAGAAACAATAAAAGAACTCATTGCTCAATTTGAAAATGAATTAAAATCAAACTGATTTTACATTGATTAGGTTAAAGAAAGTTTAAATCGCTCAAAGTTTAGTCACGCATTGTTGATTTTGCCGTCTCAACTGAAAATCTTTAAAATTAAATTTTAAAATGAAGAAAGTTATTTTATTTGTTTCAGCCCTTTTATTAACGCAGTTTGCTCAAGCGCAATTTGGCGATTTATTAAATAAAGCCAAAGAAAAAGTCAACCAAGTTAAAAATGGTGGTATTGGTTCTTTATCGCAACAAGAAGCGGGTAATGGTTTAAAAGAAGCTTTGAATATTGGTATCGGCGAAGCAACAAAGTTCTTATCTACGAAGGACGGTTATTTCACGAGTCCCTATAAAATTTTTCTACCTACTGAAGCGCAAACAGTCGTTAGTCAACTTAAGATGGTCCCTGGTTTTGGCAATGTTGAAGCCGATTTAACCGAACGCATGAATCGTGCGGCAGAAGATGCAGCGCAAAAAGCGCAACCGATTTTTGTTGATGCGATCAAGAATATGTCGTTTTCTGATGCGATGAATATTTTAACAGGAAGCGATAATGCAGCTACACAGTATCTTCAAAAAACAACTAATGCAGCACTTTACGAACAGTTTAAACCTATCATTCAAGCTTCGTTAGACGCTGTGAATGCGCGTTCACTTTGGAAGAGTGCTTCTTCAGCGTATAATAATATTCCTTTTGTGACTAAAACAAATACAGAATTAGATGACCACGTTACTAGAATGGCTTTGGTGGGAATGTTTAGCTTAGTAGAAAAAAAGGAACGCGCTATTCGCACAGATACCAGCCTTCGCACAAGTGATTTATTGAAAAAAGTATTTTCAAAACAAGATAAGAAATAGAATATAGCAAAAGGCAAAAGGCAAATAGCAATAGAATTTATTTTGCCTTTTGCCTTTTGCTATTTAGTAAGGACGTTATTGTGTAAACTAACAGCCTTAGCCAAAGCGTTTTTGTTATTTACATAATACATATCAATGACACCTTTATTTTTGGCATTCAATCTGCCACGATAAGTACACGGGAAAAAATATTTTATCTCGTTAAAAGTCGCTTCCGAAATGTTTATTGAACCAGTCTCACACGTTTCTTGTAAACGGGCAGCAACGTTCACTGTATCCCCCCAAATATCGTAAGCAAATTTTTTCACACCAACAACACCAGCAACAACAGGTCCCGTATGTATACCGATCCGGGCTTCAAAATGTGGTTCTCCCAATTCTTTTTTATCTAAAGCAGTGTCACTCAAATATTCTTGAATTTCGAGTGCAGCTTTAACCATATTCGTCGGCGAAGAAAGTCTATCGCTCAAACCAGAAGCAACCATATAAGCATCGCCGATAGTTTTTATTTTTTCAAGTTTGAACTGCGCTATAATAAAATCGAACGCGCGGAAATACATATCCAGTTGCTTAACTAAATCTTCAGGCGAAAGTTGCTCCGATATTTTAGTAAAACTTTTAAAATCAATAAACATTACCGTTGCAAATTCATATCGGCGCGCTTTGGCAAAACCTTCTGTTTTTAATTCACTTGAAATAGCATGCGGTAAAATATTTAATAGCAACTCTTCACTGCGCTGCCGTTCGTGTTCAATGGTTTTATTTTTATCAATCAGCGTTTTTTTCTGTTTTAGGTTGTCGGAATATCTTTTTAGTACTAATAAAATAATGATAGCTCCTAAAATCAGTAAGGCATATAAAAATTTCTGCGTTGTTTTTACTTTATCCAATTTAATACCTTGTTCTTCGCGCTCTTGTGCGAACACTAAAGAATCCAACTTAGCACCGTTTGTAACAGCTTCCAAAAGTTCTTGTTTTCTGTGTGCTAACCTATCAAGTTCATCTTTTTGAATATTTAATCCTCTCAGTTGAAGCGATTGAAAATCTAATTTTTGAAGCGCATCTTTAGTTTGAACAGAAAGAGATTGTTCGCGATTGCGCAATTCTGTCATCAGTTGACTCAAGGATGACTTTTCTTCGCGTAATAAACTCACCTCATTAAATAAATTAGTTCTATCGCGCTCTAATAATTCCGTTTGTTTTTTAAACTGATCGCGCATTGCGTTCATTTCTGCTAAATTATTGGGCGTTGATTTAATTGCACTCGGCGACTTAGCAGTTGTATTAGGTGACTCTGCTATTTCGGTAGAATTATTTTTCCAATCATCGGCTTCTTGTTTAAACTCTTTTGCTTTTTTTATCCTTCCAAGTTGTTGCGAAATTGCCGACATTTTATTTAAACACTTAGCGGCATAATCATAATCTTTTGCCTGAATTGCATTTTCTTTTCCCCTATTAAACCTTACCAAAGCATCCTCTAATTGATTGCGCGCTTCAAAACCCTCTCCATTTTTATAAGCGGCGCGCGCAGCAAAACTGTTATCATCATTATCTAATGCCAATGAATAGGCTATATTAGCCCACTGGGAAGATTTCGCAGGTTCAGTTGCCAAACTAACTTCTGCTGCTTTATAATAAACTTTCATTCTATCTCTTGAGTTTGCTAACCCTTTAGCACGTTCGGCATAAGCATCACCTGATTGAGCAAAAATCATGGAAGCAAAGATTAAAACCAGACTTGTAAGTAGAAGCCTTAACATTAATTCTTGAATGCTATTTTAAATTTTAGAAACTTACTAAAACTTTAGAACCTGCGCTCTGTTTAGGCAGTATGCAAAAAGAAAGCCATGATTGAAATTTCAACACATACTACCATAACATTTTTTTGTTACAACACGTTTTCATCCCAATTTTTTGCTTTCAAACAAATGGGTTTGCGACCGTTTAATAATAAAATCAGTTCGGATTTAATTTTTTCAAAAATGTTAGGTACGGGTGGAGGGAATGGTTTTAGTTTAGCACCAGATTTTTCTACCTATGCTTGGTTAGCGAGTTGGAAGTCTCAAGAATCCGCTGAGAATTTTTTTAAAACGAATGTAGTCTTTAAGAAAAATATTTTAAAAGCACATGAGTTTGTAACTTTTCATTTAAAAACTGCGACTTCACATGGTGAGTGGAATAAGCAAAATCCTTTCCATGGAGAAGAAGTCCTTCCCACATCAAAACCTATTGCCGTCATCACACGAGCGAAGATTAAATTAAGCAAAGCACATTTGTTTTGGAAGTATGTTCCTGCCGCAGCAAAATCAATTGATGATTATAAAGAAAGATTGTTTGGCGTTGGCGTTGGTGAAATTCCCGTTTTTGAACAAGCTACGTTTTCGGTTTGGCAATCGGCTGAAGCGATGAAAAATTTTGCATATACCAACCAACATCATGCTGTGGTTGTGAAAAAAACGCGCGAACTACAATGGTATAGCGAAGAACTTTTTGCGCGATTTAATATAATAAAAGTTGAAGGTACACAATTCTTTAAGACTTTGGATGTGCAGAAATTAAATCAAGCACTGCAATAAAAATTATTTAACACCCATTTCGTCAAGAATTTCACGCACCCTCTCAGGAGTTAAATTTACCAACATAGCAATTTTATTAATAGACATTTTCATTTTAACCCGTGCATTACGGATTACTTCTCTCTGATTATTAGATTCACCTTGTTCAATTCCTTGTTCAATTCCTTGTTCAATTCCTTGCTCAATTCCTTGCTCAATTCCTTGTTTATATTTTTCCTGAACCCATTGGTCAACTAATTGTGTCATGCCCATACGAGGAGATTTATTTATCAGTTCTTTAAATTTCTGCTCAAATATAATGGTATTTTCCGAACTAAACGTTACATATTTATCTAAAAAGAGTAAAATTCTTTCAATTTTAGATCTTGCAAACTTTTTTTCAATTAAATTTTTCATTAACGTAATTTTCAAGTCTACTAAATTAATTTCTGCAGTTTTACCTTTTTTCAAATTTAGTAATGCCGTAAGCACAACCACAGCAAACGGGTTTTCGCTTTTCTTAAGTTCAATTTCGTTTTGATTCGCTATTTTGTAAGTATTAAAACGGTAAACTAACTCCGTTCCTAAAAGTGCATCTCGAAACTCGTTAGGATTGAATTTTTTATTATTATCTGTATAAATTGCCCATGCAGTTACTCGCCGTTTATGTTTATCGCGAATGCGATAATTATAGACATACATCCGCTCCGTGAAATCTTTTTGGGGAGCACCTTGGACTTCAATATGAACCAAAATCCATTCAGAAGTTCCGTCCTTGAGCCATACTCTTACAAGTAAATCAGCCTCTTTAACGCCTTTCTCTTCGTTATTGGGAAAAATTTCGTAAAGCTCTTTGTCTAAAAATTCAAATCCTTTCGAAAAATCGAAAAGCTCTTCACCATTAGGATATAAAAAACGGAGGAAGTCTTCAAATAAATCTTCTAAAATAGCTTTCCATAGTGTATCGTATCTCGGCATATTATTTTTTGTTTTCTCGGCTCAAATATAAACGTTAAAAAGAATTTACAAGAATTTATCTTTGCGACATGGAAAATAGGAGTCAACTCAATTTTAAAGAAATGGGAGCGGGTGCTCCTGTTTTAATTATGCACGGTTTGTTCGGCATGCTCGATAATTGGCAAGGTGTAGCAAAGAAACTTTCTGAGAATTATTTGGTCTATTCTCTTGACTTGCCAAACCACGGTAAATCGCCGAGCATAGAAGGCGTATTTAACTATGAAATTATGGCAGACATTGTAGCCGAGTTTATAACATCCGAATGGCTGCATGGTGTGCATCTGATTGGTCATTCGATGGGAGGAAAATTAGCGATGCAAATAGCGTTTGAATATCCTGAATTAATTTCTTCACTCACCGTTATTGATATTGCACCGAAAAAATATGCAGGTGAGCATTATCCAATATTTGATGCTTTGTTAAAACTTAATTTAAAATTGGTGAACGATAGAAAAGAAGTCGAAACCTATTTGATGGATGCTTTGAAAGATAATACGACTGTTCAATTTTTGATGAAAGACTTGCACCGAAAATCGCCCGAACAAGAATTAGTTGATGGTAGCAAATTTGAATGGAAAATGAACTTACCTGTTCTTTACAAAAATTATCCATCTATTTGCGCTGCTGTCTTCGGTGATACATTCTATAAGCCCACGCTTTTTATTCGCGGTAGTAATTCAAATTATATTTTAGATGAAGACTTCCCAATGATAAAATCTTTATTCCCACACGCACAAAT